>CAIKJM010000316.1 GCA_903827735.1 uncultured Rhodanobacter sp.
CAAGACGAGCCTGGTTGCCCATATTTCTGAAACAAGCGGCGTGGTACCGAAGGACGTTCGTGCAGTACTGGCGGCGCTCGAAGGTGCAGTGGCGGGCTCGGTGCATAAGAAAGGCGCCGGTTCGTTCACGCTGCCTGGCCTGCTGAAGATCTCCGCCGTGCACGTGCCGGCCAAGGCCAAGCGCAAGGGTATCAATCCTTTCACCAAGGAAGAGCAGTGGTTCGCTGCCAAGCCGGCATCGATCAAGGTCAAGGTGCGCCCTCTGAAGAAGCTGAAGGACGCGGCCGCCTGAGAATCTGTTTGAGCCGCTGATCCGCGACGTTGATGGGAAAAGCGGGTATACAGCGGCTAGGTTGATTGGCACGCGCTAAAACAAACAGAAGGGCCGCTCGCGCGGCCCTTCTTTTTTAGCTTGTGATGCGGCTTACTTGAACGCGTAAGTACCGGTCAGGCTGACCACGTCGCCGTGATCCTTGAAGTAGCCCACAGCGGTGCCTGCGCCCAGAGCGATCGGGTTGGTCAGGTTGATCGGCGTGTTGCTGACGAACTGGTGCTGGTAGCCCAGGTCGAACGAAATACGCTGCGTGGCCTGATAACCAACGCCAAGGCCGACAATGCGACGAGCCCCATCAGGAATACGCGGATCGCGGCTGATGATGTTGGTCGGCGACTCGTCGTAGCCAAGACCCGCACGCACCGTCCACTGGTCGTTCAACTTGTAGTCTCCGCCGATCGAGTAGGAGAACGTGTCTTTATACTTTTCCGGCAGCCCGACGAGGCTCTGACCTTCCGAGATCAGATTCAGCTGGGCAAAGTTCGACCAGTCGGTCCACGATGCCGACGCGGCCAGCGAGAACTGGTCATTGAACTTGTGCAGCCAGTCGACGCTGGCAAAGGCCGGCGTATCGAGCGGGGAACTGGCGGATGCGCCGTTGGGATTGAGCGTCGGCAAGCCGGCGTTCGGGAATACCACCGGAGCGAGCGTCAGCAGCTGCAGGCTGGCAGCCGGGCCATACAACTTGTACGTACCGCTCAGCGTCTGCTGCACGCGTGAGTGGTAGTTCATGTCGACGCTGTCCTGCTGGGTCGGCTTCCACTCGAAACCGCCGAAGTAGCCGAACGCGAAGTTTTTCTTGACGTTGACGTTCAGCTGCACGTCGCCGCTCTGCGGCGCACCGAGAATCGGAGCACCAAAAAGCGCGGCTGCTGAGCCATAGGGATCCAAGACCGTATTAAGCTGCGCCTTCGTGCGCTGGCCCTCGATACCGGCGCCGACGGAGAACTCGTCGTTGACCTTGAAGCCAGCGGCAATGCTCACCGCGATGGATTGGAAGCTTGTCTTGGTACCGAAATAGCGGCCTTCCCAAGTCGGGTTGTACTTGCTGACGAGGCCGTAGGGCACGGTCACGCTGCCGCCCACGGTGAGGCGATCATTCACGGGAAGTGCCCAGGCAATATCCGGGAACGGAATAAATTTACCGAAGCCGTTGGGATTGCCGCCGGTGGTCGGATTACCCTGCTGATCCTTGAACTGGCCCTGGAATTCCGCGCTCGGACGAATGCCGGTGCCGGTGACCTGGATCATCGGCGCATCGAAAAAGGCCATGGCCGCCGGATTGTTGTAGGCGGCGGTGACGTCATCCGGAAACAGCGAGCCACCGGCACCGGCGCGGCCCCAGCCGGCAGCGTTGGTGGTCGGCAACTGGAAAGAGCCGGCCTGTGCGCAGAGCGGCAGCGACAGTGCGGAAACGACGGCGAGGGCGAGACTGGCCTTGGCGCCGAAGCGGGTGAAGCTTTGCGAGGATTGACGATTCACGGTGGTTCTCCTGTGACGACAGTCTGAAGTGGTGCTTCAGCGCAAAAGTCGTGTGGTGGGACTGAGACGATTGGGGAGTAGGCGACTTGGGCAATTGCGGCATCGTCGCTTACAAGCGTTCGAACTATTGTTTTTGTTTAGAGGGCCAGCCTCCCTTCCTTGAGCCATTCCAGAACGCCCGGCGCGGTATGCGTGCCGCTGTCGGGTTCCGTAACTGCCTTGCGCGCGGCTTCCGCGGTCGCGTTATCCAGTTGCAGCACCTCTTCGATGATCCCAATTTGCTCTGGGCTGCCGAACGGGGCGGTGAGTATCGGAGAGATGAGCGAGATCAATCGGGCCATCAGTTCGCCGTCGTTGATCGCCTCGCCCATGCTGAGGTCGTCAATCAGCTTCTGCATGTCTTCGCCGGCGAGAATGCCCGACAGCGCCTTCAGGCCGAAGTGCAGCCGCAGACCGAGCTCGTTGCGCGGCAGGTCGGGCAGGGTGCGCGAAAACGCTTCGAAGAAACGACCGAAGATCGGCCGGTAATGCTCTTGCAGATAGTTGCGGATGAACGGCGAGCGATCGCTGTAAACCCGACCCAAAACGCGCATGAACGATTTGCCGCCAACGCTTTCATGACTGATGCGGAAGGCTGGAATGAACAGCATGGCGAAAACAGCCGTGGCATCCATATTTTCCGGCCACTGCTTTTCGCAGTTGCTTAGTAGATTCAGCCGTTCCAAATTCAATCGATCGAGCCGCTGCGACAGCAGCTCGTGCATCAAGGCTTCTTTGCTTCCGAAGTGGTAATTCACAGCCGCCAGATTGGCGTTTGCTTTAGTAGTGATCTGCCGCAGAGACATTGCCTCATAGCCGCATTCGATAAATAGCGACTCGGCTGCTTCAAGCAGACGCCTGCGCGTGTCGCCCGCACCCGCGCGCAGCGGCGTGCTCAAGCGAAAAACACCCAAAGGAAAGAGAGTGCGACCGGCAGCATCGGTATTCAAATCCAGGATTCAAACATGTGTGTGAACGTTAAATCCCGCATGAACTTGCAGCAAGCTGCACTGCACTAAAACGATGAGTCGCGTCGTTTAACAGCCTGTCATCGCTGCAGAATCCCCTCAAACGTGACTGAGCAAGCGATGTCCGTTGCAGAGCTGAATCAATGTTTCAAGACCGGAAGAAAAAGGGGCGAGTAAATGCTCGCCCCTTGTTGCAGTGCAGCGATAAGTCTGTTCAGTTACAGCCGATTTTTTGCTCAGCCAGCCTTCTTTTTTGCCAGACGCAGCCAGGTGTCGACGACCGTATCGGGATTCAGCGACACGGACTCGATGCCCTGATCCATCAGCCATTCGGCCAGATCCGGATGATCGGAAGGTCCCTGACCACAAATGCCGATGTACTTGCCTTTGGCGCGTGCCGTCTTGATCGCCATCGCGAGCAGCTTCTTGACCGCGGGATCGCGCTCGTCGAACAGGCTGGCGACGATGCTGGAATCGCGATCGAGGCCGAGCGTGAGCTGGGTCAGATCGTTCGACCCAATCGAGAAGCCGTCGAAGATGTCGAGGAATTCATCAGCCAACAGCGCGTTGGATGGAACCTCGCACATCATGATGACCTTGAGGCCGTGCTCGCCCTGGACGAGTCCGTTTTTCCTCAAAACTTCGATAACTTTCTTGCCTTCGTCCAGCGTGCGCACGAACGGAATCATCACCCAGACGTTGTCCAGCCCCATGACTTCGCGCACGTGCTTGACCGCCTTGCACTCCAGCCCAAAGGCATCGGCAAAGCTCGGGTCGACGTAGCGACTGGCGCCGCGGAAGCCGATCATCGGATTCTCTTCGTGCGGTTCGTAGCGCGAGCCGCCCAGAAGATTGGCGTATTCGTTCGACTTGAAGTCGGACATGCGCACGATCACCGTTTTCGGATAAACCGACGCGGCGATGGTGGAAATGCCTTCGGCCAAACGATCTACATAGAAGCTCACGGGATCCGTATAACCGGCGATACGCTCGTCGATCTTGGCCTTGGTGGCGGCATCCTGTTTGGCATATTCGAGCAGCGCCTTGGGATGTACGCCGATATGGCTGGCGATGATCATCTCCAGCCGCGCCAGGCCGATGCCGGCGTTCGGCAGCATGCCGAAATCGAACGCGCGATCGGGGTTGGCCACGTTCATCATGATCTTTAGCGGCGCCTCGGGCATATCGCCGAGATCCGCGGTGACACGTTCGAACTTCAGAATGCCCTCGTAGATCGTGCCGGTGTCGCCCTCGGCGCAGGAGACGGTGACGTCGGCGCCGTCGGGAATCTTCTCCAGCGCGTTGCCAGTGCCCACCACGGCCGGCACGCCAAGCTCACGCGCGATGATCGCCGCGTGGCAGGTGCGACCACCGCGATTGGTGACGATCGCCGCGGCGCGCTTCATCACCGGCTCCCAGTCGGGATCGGTCATGTCGGCGATCAGCACGTCGCCGGGCTGCACCTTGCTCATGTCGGCCAGAGTGCGAATCACGCGCGCCTTGCCGGCGCCGATTTTCTGCCCGATCGACCGACCTTCAGCCAGCACCTTGCCCTTTTCGCCGAGGTGGAAACGTTCCAGCTGGGTGGCGTGCGCGCGAGACTTCACGGTTTCGGGGCGGGCCTGCACGATGTAGAGCTTGCCGGTGTTGCCGTCCTTAGCCCATTCGATATCCATTGGGCGGCCGTAGTGCTTTTCGATGATCAGCGACTGGCGTGCGAGTTCCTCGACGTCACTGTCGGCGATGCAGAACTTGCTGCGCATGTCGGCTGGTGTGTCCTCGGTACGCACGCGCTCGCCGGCCGCGCTGGAATAGACCATGCGCAGCGCCTTGGAGCCGAGGTTACGACGCAGCACCGCCGGCTTGCCTGCGTTCAAGGTCGGCTTGAAGACGTAGAACTCATCGGGATTGACCGCGCCTTGCACAACCATTTCGCCGAGGCCGTACGAACCGGTGATGAACACCACGTCGCGAAAACCCGACTCGGTGTCCAGCGTAAACAGCACGCCCGACGCGCCCACATCCGAGCGCACCATCAGCTGCACGCCGGCCGACAAAAACACGTCGTCGTGCTTGAAGCCCTGGTGTACGCGATAGGAAATCGCGCGGTCGTTGTAGAGCGAGGCGAAGACTTCCTTCACCTTGTGCAGCACGTCGTCGATGCCGACCACGTTGAGAAAGGTTTCCTGCTGACCGGCGAACGAGGCGTCCGGAAGATCTTCCGCGGTGGCGGAGGAGCGTACGGCGACAGCGATGTCGTCGCTTCCGGCGTCCTTGCACAGCTTGATGTAAGCATCGCGAATCGCCTGTTCGAGTTCCGCGGGCAGCGCCGTGTCGACGATCCAGCTGCGGATTTCCTTGCCGGCGGCCACCAACGTATCGACGTGATCGACGTCCAGACCGTCCAGGCGCTGCTGGATGCGTTTGGCCAATCCGCTCTTTTCCAGGTACTGCTGAAACGCATCGGCCGTCGTAGCGAAACCACCCGGGACCGAGACGCCAAGCTTGGCAAGGTTGCCAATCATTTCGCCGAGGGATGCGTTCTTGCCGCCGACCTTGCCCAGGTCGGTCATACGCAGTTGGTCAAGCCATAGCACCAGATCGTTCAAGGGTGTCTCCTCAAGAGCGCGATAAAAAGTGGGATTGGTGCAGGATGCAGTGCCAAAGCGGGCTGCAAAGGACTGGTATTGTCCGCTGCCGATGATGCGCAGCACAAGAAGACCATTCCGTTGCCCGGCCACTCCACCTGCATACCAGTCAGCAAACAGTCAATCGGCGACAGCCTTTGGTGCTTGCGCTAAGGTGCGGACAGGCTCAACAAAACGATCAGGCGCGGCCATGCAGCGAACCGTTTTCTTCATCTCCGACTCCACTGGTATCACGGCAGAGACCATTGGCAACAGCATCCTGGCGCAATTCGAAGGCGTGCAGTTCGACAAGCATCGGCTCGCCTTCATCGATGATGCGCGCAAGGCCGAGGCGGCGTCGGTGCGTATCAAGACCCACTATGCACAGACGGGCGAGCGGCCGATCGTGGTCAATACCATGGCCGATCGCGCGTTGTGCGACCTGGTCGCCGAGAGCGGTGCGCTGATGCTCGATGTCTTTGCGCCCTTCATCGGACCTCTGGAAGATGAGCTGGGCGCGAAGCGGTCCGGTGCCGTGAATCGCTCGCACGGCATGGTCGATTTCGAGAAGTATGAAGCGCGCATCAACGCGACCAACTATGCCCTGACCCACGATGACGGCAGGGATTTCGACTACAGCAAGGCCGATCTGATTCTGGTGGGTGTGTCGCGCTCAGGCAAAACGCCGACCTGTTTGTACATGGCCTTGCATTACGGCGTCAGCGCCGCCAACTATCCGCTCACGGATGATGATCTGGACAAGCTCGAGCTGCCGCATCGGCTCGTGCCGCATAAGAACAAACTGTTCGGCCTCACCATCGATCCACAGCGACTGGCGCAGATTCGCGAGCAGCGCCTCGCGGGCAGCCAGTACGCCACGCTCAAACAGTGTCGCTGGGAGCTGGAGCAGGCTGACAAGCTGATGCGCCACGCCGGTATCTCCAGCCTCAATACGACGCATGTGTCGATCGAGGAGATCGCCAGCAAGATTTTCTCCCGCTTCGGCATCGAGCGGACCATGTTTTGATCAGGCTGCCGTGATTCGCAGCCGCCAAGGAGTTTTCGATACCGATGATTGCTTCACCCCGCCGACCCAACCTGCTGCCCGGGCGCTTCGAGTTCCTGATGGGGCTGTATGCGGAAAATTATCATCGGCTGGCGCGGCTGTTCGGCCCGCAGGATCTGAGCCCGGGCCACTACATCTCCAATGTGGACGACCATCTGGACGTGCATCTGCATCTACAGGAAGTGCACCCGTACACGATGGAGCTGGAGCTCACCTACGATTTCGTCGACGCGCACACGGGCCAGCGCTCACCGTCGGCGCAGCTGCGTATGTATACCGATGCGCATGTCGCCGAAGCGCTGCATTGCCACCCAGGACGGCATCTGTGGCAGGTGCTCGGTCCGTTTCCCGCGGCGACCACGGTGTTCCAGCACCGTCTGCGGATGAACAGCTTTCTGTCGCGCTGGCTGGAGTACCTGGGCGAGCAGGGGCATTCGATCGGGACACTGGTGCGCCAGGAAGCGGACGTCTGAGAAAAAGTTGAGCTGCTTTGCGAGGGAATCCAAATCGCGCCCAACAAAAAACCCGCGCTAGGCGGGCTTTCCATTGGTGGCGGAGCGGACGGGACTCGAACCCGCGACCTCCGGCGTGACAGGCCAGCATTCTAACCAACTGAACTACCGCTCCCCAGTTTCCAACAGCTACTTTTCCAACAATAACCTTGCAACATCTTCCAGCACTTGCGAGTCAACTTGGCGTCCCCACGGGGATTCGAACCCCGGTCGCCACCGTGAAAGGGTGATGTCCTAGGCCTCTAGACGATGGGGACAATTCAAGTTGGTGGAGCCAGGCGGGATCGAACCGCCGACCTCCTGCATGCCATGCAGGCGCTCTCCCAGCTGAGCTATGGCCCCGCTGCTGGAAGCCCGGAAGAATAGGTCCGAGTCACATATCCGTCAAGACTTTTTTACGTTGGGTGATGAGGAACATAAAATCTGTCGCGTGGCGCGTAGATGATTCGAGCCGCTACCGCCGCTCGTGAGCCAAGACCAAGGCGCGTCGCTTCGTTTAAGCTGCCGCTGACTTAAGAAGTTGCGGACAAGGCATGCACGAAATCGGTTTTATTCGCGACCTTGCCATGGTGATGCTTGTGGCCGGCGCCACGACGATTCTTTTCCATCGCCTGCGTCAACCCGTCCTGTTGGGATACATCCTGGCCGGGGTGCTGATCGGTCCGCACACGCCGGGTATGCTGGTCGCCGATCCGCAGGCGATTGACGACATCTCCAATCTCGGCGTCGTGCTGCTGATGTTTACGCTGGGATTGGAGTTCAGCGTGCGCAAGCTGCGCGAGGTCGGCGTCAGCGTGCTCGCTGTCGCGGTGGCGGAGGTCGGCCTGATGATGTGGATCGGTGTCGGCCTGGGCGGTCTGTTCGGCTGGAAGGGGATGGACGCGCTGTTTCTCGGCGCGATCATCGCGCTGTCGTCGACGATGGTAGCGACGCGCACCTTGTCCGAGAGCGGTCAGCGGCACAAGCCGTTTGCCAAACTAGTGGTGGGTCTGCTGGTCGCCGAGGACTTGCTTACCATCGTGATGCTGACCCTGCTTACCGCCGTGGCTATCGGCGGTTCGGTCAAAGCAGAGACGGCGTTTACGCTGATCGGTCATTTAGGGCTTTTCGTGGTGGTCGGCATGATTCTCGGTCTGCTGCTGCTGCCGCGGCTGGTGGACTACGTCGCTGGATTCGGCAGGGACGAAACGCTGCTAGTGAGCGTGCTTGGCATCTGTTTCGGCGCGAGCCTGTTGGCGGTGTGGATGGGCTTCAGCGTGGCGTTGGGCGCCTTTCTCGCTGGCGCGGTGGTGGCGGAGTCGCAGAGCGTCAATCGGGTGATGCGCCTCATCGAGCCGTTGCGTGACATGTTCGCTGCGCTGTTTTTCGTAGCCATCGGCCTAAAGATCGATCCGGTCATGCTGGTGCAGTACGCGCTCCCCGCACTGCTAATTGCAACAGTCGTCATCGTCGGCAAGACGCTCGCCTGCAGTCTGGGCATCTTTGTCGTTGGCCACGATGCCCGCACCTCGCTGCGGGCCGGCCTGGGTATGGCACAGATCGGCGAGTTTTCTTTTGTGATCGCCACGCTGGGGCTTTCGCTGCACGTCATCAGCGACTTTATTTATCCCATCGCGGTGGCCGTGTCGGTGGTCTGCATGGCGGCCTCGCCGTATCTGGCGCGTTCGGCAAGCGGCCTGGCCAATGGCCTTCGCGCGGCCACACCCCGGTCGGTGCGACTGCTCGCGACCAGCTACAGCGGCTGGCTGGAGAATTTGAAGCCGGTGAATGAAAACGCCGCGATTGCGGCAATCTTTCGGCGGCTGCTTTGGCACATCGCGGTCAATGTGCTACTGGTCGTGACGCTTTTCATCATCGGCGCCTACATCAATGCACATAACTGGGACTGGTTCTCCCTGTTCGGCATCGGGCGCGATCTGCGGCATACGGTGATCTGGGCCTGCGCGCTGTTTCTGTCGTTGCCGATGCTGATTGCGGTATACCGTAAGGCCGAAGCGCTCGGTATGGTGTTGGCTGAACTCGGCATACGCGAGCGATTCACGGGCTCGTATACCCAGGCGATTCGCAGCGTGCTGGCACGAATCATTCCACTGGCAACGCTGTTCGCGCTGGCGCTGTTGGTCAGCGCGCTGGGTTCGGCGATCCTGCCGCCGCGCGGCGTGGCGCTGTCGTTGGCACTTGCTGGGTTGGTGTTGGCGATTGTGCTGTGGCGAGGGATGGTCAAGATGCACGCGCGCCTGCAGGCGGCGCTGAAGGAAACGCTGGAGAAGCCCGCACCACCGTAAAGTTAAGCGGTGGTAATGGCGACCGATCTCCCGGCACGCAGCCTGGCTATGAACCTTTATGCCGACTGACGGTCCTATGCATCGCAACATTGCCAAGATCAGACGGGCGCCTCACAATGTGGGGCCTGCCTCCATCGGGGAGGCCCGGTTGGCAATGCCGGCACATCAAACACGAGGGAGTTCCGAATGAAGCAATTTCTGCGTCCCACGCTGACAGCAGCCGCGATGGCTGTTGCGCTGGGCACAACTGCGAGCGTGTTCGCCCAGGCTGCCAAAACCGGCGCCGCCACGGGTACGATCGACAAGGCCAAGGTGAGCTACATCGTTGGCTATCAGGTGGGCGGTCAGATTCCACCGATCATGCGCAGCGAGCTTGATCCGGCGGCGGTTGCGCGTGCCGTTCAGGCGGCTCTGACCGGACAGAAGCCCACCATCACCGACGAAGAAGCCAAGCAGGTGATGGAACCCTTCATGGCCAAGATGCAGGCCAAGCAGAAGGCAGAGATTGCCCAGCTGGCAGCCAAGAACAAGGCCGAAGGTGACGCTTTCCTCGCCAAGAACAAGAGCGCTCCGGGCGTAAAAACCACGGCGTCGGGCCTGCAGTATCAGGTCATCAGCCAGGGTACGGGCGCTCGCCCGGGTCCGAACGACACCGTTCAGATCGACTACACAGGCACTTTTGTCGACGGTCAGGTGTTCGACGCGTCTGCCAAGCACAACCCGCCGGGTCCGGCGTCGATCCCGCTCGCTGGCGTGATCCCCGGTTTCCGTGAAGGTCTGCAGCTGATGCAGGTCGGTGGTCACTACAAGCTGTTCATTCCGTCCACGCTGGCTTATGGCGCCGAGCCGCAGCCGCCGATGCCGCCGAACGCTACGCTTATCTTCGACGTGACTCTGGTCAAGACGGGTGCGACGCCGGCCGGTGCAGCCCCGGGTGGCGCAGCTCCCGGCGGTCCGGGCGGTCAGTAATCTGACCCGAGTTTGATTGAACGGGGTTTGATCGACAGAATTTGATCAATCAGGTTTGATTAAATGCATGGCAAGGGCGCGAAGCGATTCGCGCCCTTTGCTTTTGTTTGGCCGACAACGATTCGAAGCGTTGACCGCAGCTGGGTAGAATGTCGGGCTAATACTTTTGAGAAATCGTCCCACCCATGATGAAGATCACCATTTTTGGCACCGGCTATGTGGGACTCGTCACGGGCGCCTGCCTAGCCGAGATGGGCAATCAGGTTGTGTGCGTCGACATCGATAGTGCAAAGGTCGAACGTCTAAAGCGCGGTGAAATTCCGATCTACGAGCCGGGCCTGGAAGCCATCGTCAGGCGCAACCACGCCAGCGGCCAGCTCGACTTCACCACTGAAGCGGCGATCGCTATCGCGCATGGCGATATCATTTTTATTGCGGTCGGTACGCCACCCGATGAGGACGGCAGTGCTGATCTGAAGTACGTGCTGGAAGTGGCCCGATCGATCGGCGGTCATTTGAATCGCTACGCGGTGGTCGTCAACAAGTCGACGGTCCCGGTGGGCACCGCCGACCGCGTGCGTGCCGCCGTCGGCGCTGAGCTTGCCAAGCGCCCTGCCAGCGTCGAGTTCGACGTGGTGTCAAATCCCGAGTTTCTGAAAGAAGGTGCTGCCGTCGAAGACTGCCTGCGGCCTGATCGCATCATCGTAGGCGCGTCAAGCGAGCGCGCCGTGGCACTGCTGCGAAAACTGTATGCGCCTTTCAATCGCAATCATGACCGCATGGTGGTGATGGATGAGCGTTCGGCCGAGCTGACCAAGTACGCGGCCAACGCGATGCTGGCGACCAAGATCAGTTTCATGAATGAGATTGCCAATATCGCCGAACGCGTCGGCGCCGACGTGGAGCTCGTGCGGCAGGGCATCGGCTCGGATCCGCGCATCGGCTATCACTTCATTTATCCCGGTGCAGGCTACGGTGGCTCGTGTTTTCCGAAAGATGTGCAGGCGCTCGAGCGCACCGCCCGTGGGCACGGTTATGACGCGAAATTGCTGGCCGCGGTCGAAGCGGTCAACCGGCAGCAGAAGGACAAGCTGTTCGAACTGATTGCGCGCCATTTCAATGGCAAGCTGAGCGGTAGGACCATCGCGCTATGGGGGCTGGCATTCAAGCCCAATACCGATGACATGCGTGAAGCGTCGAGCCGCTTTCTGATGGAAGCCTTGTGGGAGGCCGGTGCAACAGTTCGCGCATTCGACCCGCAGGCCCGCGAGGAGACGCAGCGGCTCTACGGCGATAGGCCCGATCTAGTGCTTTGCCCAACTGCGTACGATGCGCTGCAGGGCGCCGACGTGCTGGCTGTTGTCACCGAATGGAAGGCGTTCCGTAGCCCTGATTTTCAGCGCATCGGCAGCCTGCTCGCCGAGCGGGCAATCTTCGATGGACGCAATCTCTACGACCCGGCTACGGTGGAAGATGCCGGCGTCGCGTACTACGGCATCGGCCGCGGCCGCAGTTTGCAATGGAACGTGGCAGGCACGAACTCATGAATGCATCGATCGATACGCTCGAACAGCGTCTGACCGAAATGGAGGTCAAGCTGACCTTTATCGACGACACCGTGCAGGCGCTGGCATCGGCCGACGCCGACCAGTCCGTGCGCATCGCTTCGCTGGAGCGCGCGTTGCGTGATCTGCGTGGCGAGCTTTCATCGATGCGCATGAGCAACACGGACGACCCGCATAGCGAACCGCCGCCGCCGCATTATTGATTTCAGACAACGCTCAAACCCTCGACTTCGATCACGGATAGCCAGCATGGCCGATTCTCTCCGCGACCTGCTGCTGAAAAGCGGCATCGTCAAACAGCTGCATGACAGCAAGCCCAAGCCGCCGCCGCAAAGCAGCCGGCCTGCACACAAGGGTGCCAAGCCGGAGACTGCCGGGGGAAAGCCGCATTCGTCGATGGGTAAAAACTCGTCGCGACCGCCGAGTAAAGATCAAAGCGAAATCGATCTGGCCAAGGCTTATGCGATCCGTGCGCAAACCGAAGCCAGCGAGCGCAAGCGCATCGAGCAAGAGGCGGCCGAGCAGGCGCGGCTGAAACGCGAGCGTAAACTGAAGATTCAGCAGCTGCTCGAATGCAAGACGCTCAACAAGCCTGAAGCGGACCAGCCACGCAACTTCGAGTACGGCGGCAAGATCCGGCGTGTGTTCGTGGACGACGCCCAGCTGGTGGCACTCAATGCTGGCGAGTTGGGCGTGGTGCAACAGGCGGGACGTTATTTTTTGGTGACGCGCGACCTTGCCGAACAGGTGCGTGCCATCGATCCGCAGCAGCTGGCGCTACTCGTCGAGCCGGGTAGCGTAGGCGGCATTGCCGAAGACGGCGTGCCCGACGATTTGATGTGGTGATGGGCCGCCGCTGAGTGGCGCGAATCAATCGCCTTCAACAAAAAAGCCCGGCACATGGCCGGGCTTTTATTCGATGACCGACGTATATCAAGCGCCGGCGGTGGCAAACGATGCGGCCTGCTGATCCAGCGTCTGTGGTGCGAGCGATGGGTGATCCCAGCCCTGCTTGGGAAGGAAGCGATCGCCGTACCGCTTGGCCAGTTGTTCCAGCCGCTGCTTAAGCTTGTCAGCACCTTCGCTCCGAACGTACTGGATCGGGCCACCGCGGAATGGCGCAAAGCCGGTACCGAAGATGACGCCGGCGTCGAGCAGATCGGCGTCGTCGACCACGCCATCGGCGAGGCACGCAATCGCTTCGTTGACCATCGGCAGAATCATGCGCTCCTGCAGGTCGGGCGGCATGATGTATTCCTTGTCGACCTCGGGCTTCTGTGGCTTGCCCTCGCTCCAGGTGTATAGACCCTGGCCGTCCTTCTTGCCGCGCTTGCCGACCTCCATCTTGTCTTCCAGGCCTGGTGGCACTTCCAGTCCCAGGAACGGCGCCAGCTCCTTGCCGACCGACGCGCAGACGTCCAAACCCACGGTGTCGGCCAGTTCAATCGGACCCATCGGCATGCCAAATTTCTTCGCTTCGCGGTCCAGCACCGGGCCGGGCACACCCTCGCTGTAGAGGCGCATGGCCTCAAGCAAATAAGGCATCAGGATGCGGTTGACCAGAAAACCCGGCGTGCCTTTCACGGCAACGGGCAGCTTGCCGATCGCCTTGCAGAACGCCAGCGCCCGTTTTTCGATGATCGGATCGAGCTGATCGTGCCGCACGACCTCGACCAGCGGCATCTGCGCCACCGGGTTGAAAAAATGCAGGCCAAGAAAGCGCTGAGGCGAGGCAAGCCCGGTGCGCAGCTCGTCGAGCGGAATGCTGGAGGTGTTGGTTGCGAGAATCTGGGTACCCTGAAATTGCGGTTCGATCTTGCCGTAAAGCTCGCGCTTGGCCTCGGCGTTTTCGTAGATGGCCTCGATTGCCAGATCGGCGCTGGCCACGCCCTTGCCCTCTACATCGGCGCGCAGACGACGCGTGGTCTGCTCGACTTTCTCCGGCGTCTTGAGCTTCTTCTCGTACAGCTGACGCGCGCGATCCAGCGCGGGCTGGATGAACTTCATCTCGCGATCCTGCAAGGTCACCTCGAAGCCACGAAATGCCGCCCAGGCGGCGATGTCGCCACCCATGACGCCGGCACCCACTACATGCACGTGCTTGATCGCCGCATCCACGCCGGCGCCCTGGCTCTTGAGGCGCTCCTGCAAAAAGAAGATGCGAATCAGGTTCTGTGCGGTCGACGTTTTTGAAAGCTTGGCGACCGAGCGCGCCTCCAGTTTCAGCCGCTGAGTGATGTTCGGGCCGCCGCGCTTCCACACGTCGATCATGGCGAAGGGCGCGGGGTAGTGCTCCTTGCGTACCTTCGCGGCGGTCTGCTTGAGCATCACCGGCGCAAGAATCTGGCGGGCCAGCCAAGTGTTGGTCGCCCATGCCTTGGCGCGCAGCGCGAACGGCCGTTGCTGCGGCCGACGCAGCAAGTGCTTGGCCTCGGCGAGCAGCTCCTCGGGCCGGCACAGGCGGTCGACCACGCCCATGTTGAAGGCACGCTTCGCCGACAGCGCGCGGCCCGTCAGCATAATTGGCATCGCTTCGATTGCACCGATGAGTCGAGGTAGTCGTGCAGTGCCACCCCAGCCGGGGTGGATGCCGAGCATCACCTCTGGCAGGCCGATCTTGGTTTTTTCATCATCGACGGCGATGCGCTGACGGCAGGCTAGGATCAGTTCGGTGCCGCCGCCCATGCAGGCGCCATGGATCGCCGCCACCGTGGGGTAGGGAAGTCGAGCCAGCGCCTCGTAGACGCGCTGGCCGTGCTCGATATTCTCCTGCACGGTATCGTTCTTGGCATATTCGAGAAATGCCTTGATGTCGGCACCGACGGCGAAACCTGCGGGCTTCGCCGAGTGGATGATCACGCCTGCGGGCTTCTCGATCGCCAACCGCTCGACGATTTGCTCCAGTTCGTTGAGCACCGCGCGAGAAATCGCGTTGACGCTGCTGCCTTGGCGATCAAGGCTCAGGGTAACTATGCCGTCTTCGCTCTGGCTGGTCTTCCAATGGTTAAAGCGCAGTCCTTCGAACATAAGCATGCAAACGTCAGTGGGAGAGATAGGAACCATACCGTTCCATCGCCTTGATTGCGAGATGTGACCAGCGCACTTGACCGTAAAGTAAAGGCGGTGTGAAATCGCCAGCCTGACCCTTGCCGTTTGCAACGCTGAAATTTGCGCTGGAGCTGCCCTGCGCAAACTCTGGCGCTGCCAGTGACTCCGGCTCGGCTACTGAAAAAGAAGAACACATCGATGTGTCGTGCTTTCACAGCTCAATCGCGACATCCGGTCCAGTTTTCGGCGAGCGCACCATTGCGTGCGGCGGTGACGGACACGCTAGCGGCCGATCTGGGGCAAGGGCGTCCATGGTGTGCGTCATGACTACTCAAACACCTCAAGCGGCAGCGGAAATTCTCGACCGCGTCATGGAAGCTTCCAGCGGACTGGTGCTGCTGGATAGCGCTGATCCGCTGAGCCTGATTGCGCAGTTTCGTGCCGTCGCGCGCAGCACCGGCCAGGCCATGTACCTGTGGCAACCCGATACCGGCCTTGCCAGCCTGCGCGAGGCACACGTACGCGTGCCCGACTGCCAGCGCCTGGGCAACGCGTTGCGGTATATGCAGCAGAGCATCCACTTCGGCATCTATTTTTTGGTAGGCCTTGAACTGCCACTGTCGGCTATGGACGCCACCTTGTTGCGTCAGCTCGCGCGCATGCCGAAGGAACATCTGCGCCGCGTGGTACTTATCGATACACCGGCGGCGCTGGCTGAACACCTGGGCGATCTCGCCGTGCAATTGAACAGCGCCGACAGCTCACCCAGGCGTCTGCGCCTGCGCGACGGCCGCTGGTTGGTATGAGGCCGCGCGCGTGAATTTACACTCCGGCATTCTCGTGGTGGCCGCCGAGCGCAATCGGCGTCGCCAACTGTTCGATGCGCTGGATCAGGCTGGCTATCCCTGCATACACAGCGCACGCGACGCGACGCATGCCGCCATTCTGCTGGAAGGTCGGCCGGCCCTGCAGCTGATCGTCGCGGTACTCGACGGCGACGAGCAGCAGGCGAAGCTTGCCTGCGAGCAGATGCAGGCTTTGCCCGGTGGTTTGGAAACGCCGCTGATCGCCGTGCTCGGCGATGGCGCATCGTGCGATCCCAGCGAGTTGCCTTCCTGCGTTTGCGACTGGCTGTACGCCTCGCAAGTCGCCAGCGAGCTGGTCACGCGCTGGCGACGTGTGCAGACCCGGCTACTGTCGGGTACAAGAAACCAGGCGCTGGGTACGTTATCCGATGCCGATGGTCAGGGCGACTACCGCTACCTTTTCGACGAAAGCGACAGCGAGTGGCTTATCGTCGATCCAACGTCGCAATGCGTGCTGGAAGTCAGTCCCACCGTAGTGCGGCACAGCCGCTTGCATGCCAGTCAATGGGAGGGTATGCCGCTGGCCGAAGTGCTGCGCTTTGAAGGCGTCACGATTGAACAGGTGTTGCTTGATGCCGATCGGCGCTGGTATCCGTGCCAGCGAAAGTCGGTGCAGGGCGACGACATCGGCCAGGCCAGCGCGCGCCGCATTCCGCATGCGGGACGCGCTGCGCTCGCGCTGATGTTTCGTAGCGACCGCGCCGACTTGCGCGCGGAAGCGGCGCTTTCACTGTTGTCACGCATGTTTATTTCGACCAGTGGCGTGGATACGCAGATCGCAGCGGCCCGCCTGCTGTTCGACGAGCTCGGGCTGGACTACCTCACCGTGTGGTCGGCGCGCACCGGCGCCGTCGACGCGCCGAACCAGCTGCTGCAGCTGTGGAGCGGCGATGATCTCGAATGGCCTGCAGCGCAGTGGCAAACGTCTCTGCAGTCGGTATTGGCCGGCAAACCGTTTGTCTACCGCGCCGATGCGCTTACTTTGGCACCGCCGGACCCACTGCTTCTGCAGCTGGGGTTGACCGGGTTTGCCGGGCTGCCGCTGTACGACGAGCGCCATACCGTGCTCGGCGCGATGTTGGCCGGCAGCCGTAAGCCCTTCGGTGAAATGGCCATTATTGAGCCGGTACTGCGCTGCGCGGCAGCACGCTTTGCGCAGGTCATCGAGTTGAATCGCACGCGTGCGCAGGGGCGCGCCGAAGGGCTGGTCGACTCGCTGACCGGCTTGCCCAATCGCCTGCTGTTCAACGACCGACTCGACACGATCATCAACGAAGCGACCCGCCGTGGCGAGTGCTTTGCTGTGCTGTTTGTCGACCTCGATCATTTCAAGGCGATCAACGACAGCCACGGCCACGCGGCAGGCGATCAGGTGCTGCGCACGGTAGCCCAGCGCCTGAGCGCCAGCGTGCGGGCCTCCGATACGGTTGCGCGCTATGCCGGTGACGAATTCATCGTGGTGCTGCGTCATATCGTCAAGAACGACGACGTGCAGCGCGTGGCTGAAAAGATCGTGCAGGTGATGAGCACGCCGCTGAACTTGGATACGGGCGTTTCGCTTCAGGTCACTGCGTCAATGGGGTTGAGCTTATTCCCCGACGATGCCGGCGACACCGAGACCCTGTTGCGGCACGCCGACGAGGCGATGTATGCGGCGAAGAAGCAGGGGCGTAACACCTTCAAGATGTATGAGATGAGTCCGGAATACGCCAAACAGCATGGCACTGTGCTGCGCTCGCGTTTGCGTCATGCCGAAGGTAACGGCGAACTGCGTGTGGTCTATCAGCCGCAGGTCGATACCGCCAGCGAAGACATTGTCGGTATGGAGGCGCTAGTGCGCTGGGAGCACCCGGAACTGGGCATGATCAGCCCGGCCGTTTTCATTCCGCTGGCCGAGGAAACCGGATTAATCGTGTCGATCGGCGAGTGGGTCATGCGCACCGCCTGCCGCCAGGCGCAGGAATGGGAACAGCAGTACGGCCTGCGTCTGCGCCTCGGCGTGAACCTTTCCGCCGTCCAGCTGATCGAACCCCACCTGCTGGATACGGTGACGCGGGTCCTGACTGACACCGGACTCGATCCGGACCTCCTGGAGCTGGAAATCACCGAGAGCATCAGCATCAAGACGGCGCCGAACCTTATTGAAAACCTCAATGCGCTGCACCGCCTCGGCTGTCATATCGCGATCGACGATTTCGGGACCGGCGCGGCCTCGCTGGATTATCTGCGGCGGCTGCCGGCCGACCGTATCAAGATTGACCAGAGCTTCGTGCGCAATATCGGCGTCGACCCGGACGACGAGGCGATCGTGCGCGCGACTATCGACATGGCCCACCGGCTCAAACGCGCCGTGGTCGCCGAAGGCGTGGAGACCGAGCAGCATTTCGAGTTTCTGCGCGAGCACCAGTGCGACGAGCTGCAGGGCTATCTATTTTGCCGGCCTCAGCCGCCGATCAACTTCGGCAGCATGCTGGCCGAACGACAGCGGTTGCTGGATGAGCGCACCATCGCAGCCGCTTGAGCCTGGCTCGGCTGGCCCGAATAGGTGTCAGATGTGGCCGCTCGGACCTGGTTCGGCCCGGTCTGACAATCTTCCAACAGGCGTTGCGTTATGTTTGACGCGATAATCACGCACACGCTGAACTTGGCCACCCGGTTGCTGTCTGACCCGCGTGTCCAGTTTTAACCCAGTTCCCGCAGCGGATGACGGCATTGACGATGGATACAGCCCGAATGGGCGAAAACGAACTGGATCGCGCGCTGGTCGAGCGTGTTCAGAACGGGGACAAGCGAGCTTTCGACCTGCTGGTGCGCAAATATCAGCATAAGGTCATCGCTCTGGTATCCCGCTACGTGCGCAGCCACGCCGAGTGCGAGGATATTGCGCAGGAGTCCTTTATTCGCGCCTGGCGAGCGCTCGGTTCGTTTCGCGGCGATAGCGCGTTCTACACGTGGCTGTACAAGATCGCGGTGAATACGGCCAAGAACCACCTGGTGGCGATGGGCCGCCGTCCGCCGACCGACGATGTTGACGCGGAGGATGCGGTTTTCATGGCCGGCGCCGAGCGCATGCAAGACAGCGCGACGCCCGAACGCGAAATGATGCGTCAGGAAATTGAACAATCCGTATTTTCCACTGTCCAAGCCTTGCCCGAAGAACTGCGTACCGCCATCACGCTCCGCGAAGTGGACGGCCTCAGTTATGACGAAATCGCAGAGGCGATGGGTTGCCCGATAGGTACGGTGCGTTCGCGCATCTTCCGGGCACGTGAAGCGATCGATGAAAAGCTGCGGCCACTATTGTCGGACCGCGAGGACAAGAAATGAACCAGCCTGACATGACTCCTAACGCCAAAGAAGACCTTTCTGCCGGGCTCGATGGCGAGCTGTCGAAAGAGGCAATGCGCTTCCTCTTGCGCCGGCTCGATCACGATGCCTCGCTGCAGGACACCTGGGCACGGTACAACCTTGCCCGCGACGGGCTGCGCCGGCAGCTGCCGCCGCTGGCGTCATCGACCTTTGCCGCACAGGTGATGCTCGCGATCGAGCAGGAGGCTGCGCCCGTCAGCGCCAAGCGCAATCACTGGCTGCGCTGGTCCGCTGGCGGCGCCATCGCCGCCAGCGTGGCCGCAGCTGCGCTGATGATCGGCCAACCGGTCGCTGATGTGGATCGCACCGCGGCGGCGCCGAGCAGTCAACAGGCGGGCGGCAGCACGGCCGTCGCCGACGTTGCGCCATTGCGCAAATCGGCGATTCCGGCCACGGTGCCGACGTGGCTGAGTGGTAATTCGGCGGGCACGCTGAGTCAGCAGGCATCCGCCACGAGCGATATTTTTCCGGGTGGCAATCAGCCCGTCTACGGCAGCAAGCGCCTTTCCGCATACCCGCTGATGCACCGCTACCGCACCTTGAACAACAACGACGGTAGCTATCTGCTGTTACTCGATCCGCAGCAGCAGCCGGTTTCGCAAAATCCGACGCGCCAGGCTGCGGCCGCGGTGCATTGAATTTGCTTTTTCGCCCATAACGGGTGCAGCCGCTCTTGGTGTTCGTCTCCGAACCGTCGGCCCGCCCAGGCCGGCGGTTTTTCATGGGCGTATGTCGCTGCTTGGTCTCTGCGCATCCGCCTGCGGCGGCCAGTCCCGCGACATGAGCGGTGGGATGACGCCGATGTTTTCATCCAGCCAACAAACCAACCCTACAAGGAGGAGTCATGAAATTTCCCGTCTTGCGCACTCTGGCGTGCGGCGTGTCGCTGAGCCTCGCTGTCGCTGCGGGCAGTGTCTGGGCACAGACCGCGCCGGGATCTGCTGGTGGGCTGCCGGACTTCACCGGTATTGTCGAGAGAAACGCGCCGGCGGTGGTGCATGTCGAAGCGAAGTACACCGGCAAGAGCCGCAAGCCGTCGCGCGCGTCGACCGATCCGTCTGACCCCGACCAGGACAGCAGCCCGGATGATCCGCAGGCGGAAATGTTTCGACGCTTCTTTGGCATGCCGATGATGCCGTCGCCAGAAGACCAGAAGCACACCTCGCTGGGCTCGGGTTTCATCATTTCGCGCGATGGCTATGTGTTGACCAACAATCACGTCGTCGATGGTGCGGACGAGGTGACGGTCCGTTTGCAGGATCGGCGCACGTTCACGGCCAAAGTGGTGGGTACCGATCCGAAATACGATATTGCGGTGCTCAAGATCAGCGACGGCGACAACCTCCCGGCCGTCAGCATCGGCGATTCGCGTACGCTCAAGGCAGGCCAGTGGGTGCTCGCCATCGGTTCGCCGTTCGGGTTCGATTACACCGTGACCCAGGGCATTGTCAGCGCCGTCGGGCGCAATCTGGGCAGCGCCGACCAGCCGTATACGTCGTTCATCCAGACCGACGTGCCGATCAATCGCGGCAATTCCGGCGGTCCGCTGTTCAACCTGCAGGGTCAGGTAGTCGGCGTCAATTCGCAGATCTATTCCAGCACCGGCGGCTATCAGGGCGTGGCGTTCTCGATCCCGATCGACGTGGCGATGAGCGCGGTCGAGCAGATCAAGGCGCACGGCTTTGTCACCCGCGGTCAGCTTGGCGTGCACGTGGGTCCACTCAGCGACGATGTAGTCAAGGCGCTTAAGCTGCCCAATGCGAACGGCGCCATCGTTTCGGACGTCGACGCCGGCAGCGCTGCGGGCAAGGCCGGTGTGCAGCAGGGCGATATCATCATCGGATATAACGGTCAGCCGATCAGTCAGGCGCCCGACCTCCCGCCGCTGGTCGGTTTGACCCGGCCGGGCACCAAGGCAACGCTGGACATCATTCGTGACGGCAAAAAAATGACCATCCCGGTCGTCGTCGGCGCTGCCCCGCGTGATGACAAAGCCTTGTCGAGCGCGTCCGAGGGCGGGTCGTCATCTGCGCCGTCGGGCTCGACCGCGCTAGGCCTTTCGGTGCAGAACATTGATGCGGCGACTCGCCAGCAGCTCGGGCTGAAAGCCGGCGAGGGCGTTCAGATCGGCGGCATCACCGGGCGTGCAGCTGCGGGGGCCGGCCTGCAGCAGGGCGACGTCATCTTGATGGTGAACCAGCAGCGTGTCGGCAGCGCCAGCGCCTTCCAGGCCGCCACCAAAGGCCTGAAGCCAGGCGATACCGTGCTGCTGCTGGTACGTCGAGGCGACCAGAGCCAGTTCATCGGCCTGACGGTGCCGGACGGCAAGTAAGCGCCGTGCCTGCGCTGGCGCCGCGCCCGGTGTTACGGGTGGGCGTGGCGCCAGCTCGTAATGCTTTAACAGCGGTTCGAAAACTCTGCCGCGGCGTGGCGGCCGGGGCAATGCGTTCCATGCGATAATGCCGGGTTAGCATCATCCACCGGTGATGCGCTGCCTGCGCGCCGCGCGTGGCGGCAGACTCACGTTCGACAGGCCGCCAGCGCTCCATGGAATTGATCCGCAACTTCTCCATCATCGCCCATATCGACCACGGCAAGTCGACCCTCGCCGATCGCATCATCCAGCTCTGCGGTGGCCTGGCCGACCGCGAGATGGAAGCGCAGGTGCTGGACAACAACCCGATCGAGCGCGAGCGCGGCATCACCATCAAGGCGCAGTCGGTGTCGCTGCCCTACACGGCGCGCGATGGGAAAACCTATCAGCTCAATTTCATCGATACGCCGGGTCACGTTGACTTTTCCTATGAGGTCAGCCGCTCGCTGGCCGCCTGCGAGGGTGCGCTGCTGGTGGTCGATGCGGCGCAGGGCGTCGAGGCGCAGTCGGTCGCCAACTGCTATACCGCGGTGGAGCAGGGTCTTGAAGTGATTCCCGTGCTCAACAAGATCGATCTGCCGACGGCCGACATCG
>CAIKJM010000317.1 GCA_903827735.1 uncultured Rhodanobacter sp.
ACGATCAGGCCGGCCGCTTCGCCGTCGCTGCGGCCAAGCTTGATCAGGCGCTCAAGCTCAGCCCGAACTCGCCCGATCTGCTGCAGGACCGCGCCGAGATTGCCGTGCGGATGAAGGATTACCCGCTGGCCGAAAGGCTGGCGCATCAGTCGTGGTCGCTCGGTCCCAAGCTCGGGCCGCTGTGCGCACGCAACTGGCAGACCGTAGTGGAAATGCGCCTGCAGCAGAACGATCAGACTGGCGCCGAGACCGCGCGTAAGTGGGTGCAGCAGTGCCACAAGTCGGGTCAGCCGCGTTATTGATGCCACGCTTTTCGCTGTCGTCGGTTTGCTGCATCGCTGCGGCGGGCGATACTGCATGAATGATTGAACACGACGACATCGGCGCCTTGCTCGGCGCCGACGGCCCGTTTGCCCGCGAGCTGCCGAACTTCGCCCCGCGCGAGGCGCAGCAGACCATGGCAGTCGCCGTGCAGCAAGCCATCGCCGGTCGCGACACGCTGATCGCCGAAGCCGGCACCGGCACCGGCAAAACCTATGCGTATCTTGTGCCGGCGCTGCTGTCGGGCGAACGCGTGATCATTTCCACCGGCACCAAGGCCTTGCAGGATCAGCTGTATTTTCGCGATCTGCCCAAGGTGCGCTCGGTGCTGGGCTCGCGTTTGAAAACGGCGCTGTTGAAAGGTCGCGCCAATTATCTCTGCCTATATCGACTGGACCAGACCGTGCGCGAAGGCGCCACCTTCGATCGCACGCAGGCGTCGCAGCTGGCGACCATTCGCGCATGGTCTGCGCGCACGCGACGCGGCGATCGCATGGAGCTGGCCGAGGTGCCGGAGGAGTCGCCGCTGTGGCCGCGCGTCACTTCCACGCCGGAAAACTGTCTCGGCGTGGAGTGCCCGTTCTTCGACGACTGCCACGTGGTGAAGGCGCGTCGCGAAGCGCAGGAAGCCGACGTGGTGGTGGTGAATCATCACCTGCTGTTTGCCGATCTGGCCTTAAAGCAGGAAGGCTTCGGCGAAATCCTGCCCGGTGCGGCGGCATTCATTCTCGACGAGGCGCACCAGATTCCCGAGCTCGCTGGCCAGTTTTTTTCGCAGAGCATCAGCGCGCGCCAGCTCACCGAACTGGCGCAGGACGCGCTGGCCGAATGCAGCGGCATCACCGGCGCGATTGGCCTGCTGCTGGAGCCGGTCGAAGCGCTGCAGAACGCCGTGCGCCAGCTGCGCCTGACGATGGATGCGCTGCCGGCACGCGGCGCATTTCAACAGCTGGAAGATCAGCCGGGCGTCGAGGTGGCGCTCGGCGATTTGCGCGATCTGCTCTCCACGCTGGCGGAGCTGCTGGCTTCGCAGGCCGAGCGCTCGCGCGGTTTCGACAACCTGCACGAGCGCGCTTTACTGTTGAGCGGTCGACTCGACCGCATCGTCGAGGACCACACGGATCGCGACGTGCGCTGGTACGAGCATTACCCGCGC
The DNA here is from genome assembly GCA_903827735.1 of uncultured Rhodanobacter sp. Lineage (GTDB taxonomy): Bacteria > Pseudomonadota > Gammaproteobacteria > Xanthomonadales > Rhodanobacteraceae > Rhodanobacter. The sequence goes on from CAIKJM010000317.1 coordinate 1,478, forward strand.
GGCTTTGTGCTGTACGCCACGCCGCTCGATCTGGCCGAACCCATGCGCGGCCTGCGCGAGCGTACACAGGCCGCGTGGATCCACACCTCGGCCACGCTGTCGGTGGCCGGTGACTTCGGCCACTTCTCGCGCCAGATCGGTCT
>CAIKJM010000318.1 GCA_903827735.1 uncultured Rhodanobacter sp.
GCAGCAGGCCGTTCTGGCTGGCGGGCACGTTGTAGAGCTCGTCGTTGAGCGATGCCGGGTTCGAGCCGGAGAACAGCGCGTTGGTGTTGACGTCGCCTTCGTCGAACAGAAACTTGTCGCTCAGCGTGATGCCGTTGCCGAGGTCGTAGTCGAAGTTCGCGCCGAAGAAATTCATCTTGGCACCGCGGCCGTTGGCGAGGTTTGCGTTCGAGCCGCCGTTGGGATACGCGGCGAGGAACACATGCTGGATGTACTTGCTGTTGTAGGTATCGGTCAGCGGATCGAAGCCCGGGTAAGCGCTGAAATGATCGCTACCGCTCTGCAGCAGCGGGATCGGTGTGATGAACTGATTTTTGTCATCCAGCGTGCGCGCGTAGAGGGTGAACGAGCCGTTGTCCGAATCGTGAGTCAGTGTGCCGGTGAGCTGACCACCTTTGTCGGCGGCGAACTGCGGATCGCGTACGCCGGAAGAGTCGCGATAGAAGCCGCCCACGCTGCCGAACCAGTTGTCGGCGATCTTGAAGCCGTAGAAGCCGTCGAAGCGCTTGAGGTCTTCCGATCCGTAGGTGACGCCGATGCTGCCGGACGGCACTTCGGTACCCTGCTTGAGGATGAAGTTTTCGGTCGCGCCGATCTGGCCGTCGGCGAACACGACGGAGGGGCCACCCTGCACGATTTCGACCCGCTCGATGGTGTCATCGAGGCGGAAGATCGAGGTTTCTTCAAAGAACGACAGTGACGGCATGCCGTACAGCGGCGAGCCCATCAGCTGCACCGTGTTGAACGGCGCGTCGCCGCCGCCCGGAAAGCCGGCGATTTCGATATTCGCACCGGTCTGGCCGCCAGTGGATTCGGGCCAGAGTCCCGGCGAAATCTTCAGCAGATCGGCCGTGCTTTTCGGATTGGCCTGCCGGATCTGTTCGGCGTTGGCCGTGGTAATCGTGTAGCTGGCGTCGATTTTCTTGACGCCGGTGGCCGAGCCGGTGACGACGACCTGATCGAGATTCTTGGTCGTCTTCGCGTCGGTGCCGGCGGCGTTCTTCGTTGCCGTTGCCGGTGCGGGCGTGGCGGTGGCGTCCTGCGCCGGTGCGCTGGTCTGCGCGCTGGCTGCGGCGGACATCAGAATGCCGGCGATGGTCGCCGACAGTACGAGCATGGCCATGGGCCGGTTGCGCTTGGTGCTAGTCATTTTTCTCTCCCCATCACTTTGGTTTTGATCGCGACCCGTCGACAGTGAGGGGTCACGCCAGCTTGCTTCTTAGATTTCTGCAAAAAGGCCGATGTCGAATGCAGCGACGTCGGGCAACACCACGTCCGCCTCGGGCAACGCATCCGCGCGTCCGATTCCCACCGCCGCCATCCCCGCGGCATGAATGCTGGCGATGCCAGCTGCAGCGTCCTCCACGCCTAAGCAATCGCCCGGCCCCACACCGAGCGCGCTTGCCGCAGCGAGAAAAATTTCCGGATCGGGTTTGGAGCGAGCGATCCGGTTGGCATCGACTACGTAGTCGAACAGTTCGGCGATGCCCATCCGCTGCAGTAGCAGCGGGGCATTCTTGCTCGCCGACGCCAGCGCCGTTTTCAGCCCCGCTGCTTTTACCGAGGCGATCGCTGCGCGCGCGCCCGGCAGCAGATTTTCCGGCCCGAAGTGCTGGATCTGCTCGCGGTAGTAGTCGTTCTTGCGCGCGGCCAGTTCGAGCTTTTCTTCCGGGCTGTACTGGCGCGTGGCGCGTTCCAGAACGATGTCGAGCGAAGCGAGACGGTCGACGCCTTTCAAGCGTTCGCCCACGCTGTCGTCAAAGTCGATGCCGATTTCGTCAGCCAGCTGTTTCCAAGCGGCGTGATGCACCACGGCGGTATCGGCGATAACGCCATCGAGGTCGAAGATCACGGCTTTCAGCGGGCGTGGAAAGGTATGCCCCGCTGTTGGCGCGCTCACGCAGGCAAGCCGAACCGATTGTCCCGCCTGCAGCTGTTGCCGAACTCTGCCGTGCACAAACGTGAGTTCTGTACCTTTGGCCAACGTATACAGCACACCGTTACTATCCACATCGACACGCAGATGCGCGTCGCGCCAGCGCAGACCGAAGCGATACCTGCTCCATGCTTGCGGCAATTGCGGCGCGAGCGATGGTTCGCCGGCGAGCACGCGAAATCCGCCGAAGCCCCAGACGAGCCCCAGCCAGCTGCCGGCCATCGCCGCCATATGGATGCCGTGTGCGGCGTTGCCGTGCAGGTCGTCGAGGTCGACGCGCAAGGTGTCGAGAAAATACTGGTACGCCTTGTCGACATGCCCAACCTCAGCCGCCATCACCGCGAATGTAGACGCCGACAGCGTCGAGTCATGCACGGTGACGCTTTCGTAATAGTCGAAGTTGCGCCGTTTGGCTGCCGTGTCGATGCCTTCGCCGGCCAGCATCAGCGCCAGCACGGTGTCGGCCTGCTTGCAGACCTGATGGCGGTAAATGCTCATCGGATGCAGGCGCAGCAGCAGCGGCCGATCGTTCGGTGCGTCGTCAATGGCCATGGGCAAACGCGGCTTGTCGAGAAAGCCGTCGTCCTGCGGAAAGATGTTCAGTCGGGCGTCCACCGGGAGATACATCGCCTCGGCAGCGCGCTGCCACAGCGCGGTCTCATCGGCGGTCAGCTCGATGCGGCTGGCCAGCGCGGCGTACTCGGTCGGATGCGCTGCCGCCAGCTGAGCGGCAACGGCGGCCGCATCGTGGAGGTGCCGCTGCGCCATGCGGTTGGTGTAGTAGTTGTTGTCGACCAGCGCGGAATACTCGTCCGGGCCGGTGACCTCGTGGATACAGAATGCGCCGTCGTGACGCGCGTTGAAATGGCCGATGTCGAGCCAGATGCGCGCGGTTTCGAAGAGCATTTCCGCACCCTGCGCCAGCAGGAAAGCCTCGTCACCGGTGGCATCGAGATACAGCCGTATCGCCCACGCGATGTCGGCATTGATGTGGTACTGCGCCGAGCCGCCGGGAAAGTACGACGAGCATTCGTCGCCACTGATGGTGCGCCAGGCATAAAGCGCACCGCGCGGATGATCCAGCTCGCGCGCATGGAGGCGGGCGCGGTCGAGCGTTTCGTAGCGGTACGTCAGCATGCTGCGCGCCAGCTGCGGCGCGGTGGATACCAGCGCGGGCAGCATGAAGGCTTCGGCGTCCCAGAAATAATGGCCTTCGTAACCTTCGCCGGTGAGACCCTTGGCCGCCGTACTGCTGTGGCCGTCGCGCCCGCTGGACTGATACAGGTGGAACAGGTTGAAGCGCAGCGCCTGTTCGATCTGGGCATCGCTCACCGCCAGATCGGCGTCGCGCCAGAACTGTTCCAGCGTGCGGGTCTGCCGGGCCAGCAAGGCCTCGTAGCCCTGCGCCATGCTGGCTGCCAGCGCGCGCTCGATAGCTCCGGCCAGATCCGGGTTCGGTTCGTCGTCGTCCGGCAACGACCAGGCATAGGCGACGTATTTTTCCAGGGTCACGCTCTGGCCCGGCAGCAGCATGCCGGTGAACGTCTGCGACACGCCGTCGGCAGCCGATGACGCGTGCTGAAAGCGCAGGCCGTCGTCCGTTAGCTGATGCTGCTGGCCGCAGGCCACGCGGATGCGGCTGTTCGCCGTCTGCTGATGAACCCAGCTAAGCACATCACCCGCCTGTGCGTCGATCGTCTGCAGGCCACCGTGCAGCTGTGCGCCGATGCGCGGGTCGTCGCCCTGTCGGGCGGCGCCGTGCGCGGTGTTGATGGTCGACTCCAGGCTGATCGGCCCGGTGTAGTCGACCGACTTCACGTGATAGCGCATGGCCAACAGGCCGGGCTCGTCCAGCGCCACGATGCGCTGGGCGGTGATTTCCAGCGTCGCGCCGGTCGGTGAACGCCAGCTCAGCTCGCGCCGGTAGCAGCCGCTGCGCAGATCGAGCACGCGTTCGAAGCCCAGCCACTCGCCCTCGCCCAGCCGCACCGGCGCATTGCCCAGCTGCAGGCGAATGCCGGTGGCATCGGCAACCGGCACGCGCGTATCGGTGGTGCGGGCATAGCCGGTAAAGCGCTCGTGGTAGTCGATCGGCGAACGCTCCCACACGGCGGCGAGAAAGCTGCCCTGGCTCGCGCTGGGGTATTCCTCGAGTCCGCCGCGCACGCCGAGCGCGCCGTTGGCCAGCGCGAACAGGCTTTCCTCCTGCGCAAAGTCCGCGGGGTTGCTGCCTCGGCGCACGAGCTGCCACGGATCAACGGAAGATCCGTCGAAATCGGCCAGCTCAGACGGTTTCCCCTGTGTTGCTACTTGCATGCAGACAAGCTCGTGCTGACTTGCGGTGAAGGCACTTTTCTACGACCAAGACGCAGGGTCTTTCGTCGAATGGCGGCGAGCTTGCCAGCAAATGATATCGTTATCAAGATATCGTTATCATTTGCTCAACCGTTGGCACACAAGGGCTAGCGGCAGCGGAATTAGATGCCGCGACAGGCAAGTTCTCATCGCAGGTACCTGCCGTACAGCGTCCCGATGGACGAACGCATCGCAAGTAGCCAAACTGCAAGGCATTGTTGCGTCGCGCCATCGAATGGGCCAATCGGCGCGGGTAACCCATGAGCTTTCAAAACGGGCGACGATAGGCGATGCCGAGCACAGATCGGGGGGGAGGAGACTTGAGCCGCACGGGCAAGAAGCAGCCGGATCCGCTGGGTTCGATGAGCTTGACCATGGCCGATCTGGCGCAGCTGGCCGGCGTGTCGAAGATCACGGTATCGCGCGCACTCAGCGACAGCCCGCTGGTTACCCTGAAAACCCGCGAGCGGATTCAGGCGCTGGCGCGCGAGCACGGCTACAAGCTCAACGTCAGCGCGCGCAATCTGCGCCTGCGCCGCAGCCACACGGTGGCGGTGATCGTGGAAATGAAGCCGTCGATCGATCGCACGATGTTCGACCCCTATCCGCTGGTCCTGCTCGGCGGCATTTCGCAGGAGCTCACCGCGGCCGGATACAGCGTGCTGCTGACTACGCGTCAGGGCGCCACGGCGGCAGCGGTGCAGGCCGCCGATGGTCTGATCCTGCTGGGCCAGGGCGTCCATCAGGACGCGGTGCGGCGCTTCGACAAGCTCGGTTTGCCGATGGTGGTGTGGGGCTCGCGTAGCAAGGGCGATACGCAGATCGTGGTCGGCGGCGACAATCGGCTGGGCGGCGCCATCGTGGCCGATCACTTCGTGGCGATGGGCAGGCAGCATCCGGTGTTTATCGGCAATCCCAGTCATCCGGAAATCTTCGAGCGGTTGAACGGGTTCGTCGATGCGCTGGCCCTGCACGGTATCAAGCCGCTGCTGATGCGCCGCGATGAGTTCACCCCCGACTCGGGCATGGATGCGGTGCATTCGCTCAACGCTCGCGGCGTCACTTTCGATGCGATTTTTGCCTGCAGCGATTTGCTGGCGATGGGCGCGATACGCGCGACGATGGAGCTGGGTCATTCGGTACCTGGCGATGTCTCGGTGGTCGGCTATGACGACATGCCGATGGGCGCGAGCTTCATGCCGCCGCTTAGCTCGGTGCGGCAGGACTGGCAGGAAGGCGGCACGCTGCTGGCGCGCAAGGTGCTGGCCCTGATCAACGGGCAGTTCGCCAGCTCGGAAACCTTGCCAGTTACCTTGATTGTGCGTTCGACCTGATCACGCGACCCGATCGGGTCTGCCGCACAATCGCGCAGCGCCGATGTTCAGGCGATCACTTCGCGCCGGTTGCCGGCGTCAAAATCAGCCGAAAGCAGCTGCCGCCGCCGGCGACGCGCACGTATTCCAGCGCGGCCTGGTTCGCCTCGCTCATCTGTCGCGCTAGATAGAGCCCCAGGCCGGTGCCGTACTCGTTGGTGGTGTAGAACGGCTCGAAAATCTGTGCCGCGACCTTGGGCGCGATGCCCGGACCGCGATCGATCACTTCCAGAATCGGCACGCCGTGCTCGCCCTGGCGCGCCACCACCATCACCCGCGCCGGCTCGCCGGGCAGGCGGCCGTAGCGCAGCGCGTTCTGCACCAGATTCCACACCACCTGCTGCAGCTGCTGCGGATCGGCCACCGCTGCTACCGGCGCGCCGGTCGTGGCAACTACGCGCAGCGAGTCCGCGCCCAGGTCGTTGCCTTCGCTGTATTCGGCTACGAAATGGTGTGCCCAGTTGCCCAGATCCAGCGTCTCCGGCCGCGAGCGCTCGCGGCGTGACAGCTGCAGGATGTTTTCGATGATTTCGTTGAGCCGGATGCAGTGGTTGTTGATGATCTCGACCATGCGCTGATCGGTCTGATCCATGCTCTTGGACTCAGCCAACAGCTGCGCCGAATAGCGGATCGCGGCGAGCGGGTTGCGGATCTCGTGCGCGATCGACGCGGATAATCGCCCCAGCGAGGTCAGCGTAAGCTCTTCAGCGCGTCGCGATAGCAGCGAGGTATCGTCGAGAAAAATCAGCACGTGCGAGTCGTCGTTTGGCGCCAGCCGGCTGAAGCGCGGCACCACTTCGGGCACACCGTCGGCCAGCTGGGTCGCGGTTTCGTCGAGCTTGCCCGAGGTCATCCAGTGATACAGGCGGCGCGACAGCTCGGGCGCCAGCTGGCCCAGGTCGCGCTGATCGGCGCCGGGGTTGCCCAGCAGCATCCAGGCCGATTCGTTGATCTGATGAATGCGGTTGGCGTCGTCGACCAGCAGCACGCCGGTCTTCATGCGCCGGATGATCAGCTCGTTGACCTGAGCCATGTTGGCCAGGTCGCTGCTGCGCTGCTCGGCCAGCGCCTCGGTGGCGCGCAGCTGTCGGCCGAGCACGTGGCAGAGCGTGGTGGCGGCGAAGTAGGCCAGGCAAAACAGCGCCGACTCCAGCAGGTCGCGATCGCCGGGCCCGCCGTGCGCCGCCTGCAGAAAGGTGTGGCCCAGAATGCCCACCGTGGCCAAGGCAGCAAAGAAACTCGACAACCGCAGCGGCAGAATCAGCGCGCCGGCGCACAGGTTGACCGCCAGCATCATCGAGATGCCGATGCGCGTGTCGTTCATCGCCGAGATCGCCAGCACCGCAGCGGCGATATCCACCACCAGCGCGGCAGATACCGCCAAAGTCACAAAGCCCATGCTGCGGCGGTTGAGCGCCAGCGACAGCAGCGCGAACATCAGGTAAAGCGTGACCACGTAGCCGGCGAAATTGAGCGTGCCCAGCTGAAACCAGCCCAGCCCCATCGGCGTAAACGCCAGGCCGACGTAAACCAGCGCCTGGATGACACGGAACACGTTGAGAAAGGTCAGCTCGTGGCGGACGGCCTGGTTGCCGGTGGGGCTGGTCATCACGGATGGAGCGCTGGACACGTGCGGGCATGCTCGGCGGTGGTTTGCGCGAGTATAGAGGCGAGATCGCAGCCGCGCTCGCTCGCTGCAGCGGCGGCCGCCAGGCGTTTCAAACGGCGGCGCGGAGCGGTGCGGGTGCGCCGGCTCTTTCCATTGCTGCCCGCTTCCGTGAAAATAGGCGGCCGAATAGCGCGGTTTCCCCCCGCTGACGAGTCTGCCGCCCGCATCTCGCCAGCGCGACGCTCCGCCATCCGACTCTCCCGACCCACGCGTGGTTTTGCGTGCGGCCTTTATGTTTCTCCGTTCGCTCGAGGTATCGAATGAATTTCCACGAGTACCAAGCCAAAGAGTTGTTCGCGCAGTACGGCATTGCCGTGCCGCCGGGCAAGGTTGCCAATTCCCCCGACGCCGCCGTCGACGCCGCCAAGCATCTTGGTGGTTCGCAGTGGATGGTCAAGGCGCAGATCCACGCAGGCGGCCGCGGCAAAGCCGGCGGTGTCAAGTTCTGCAAGAGCTTTGACGACGTCCGCGCTGCGGCCAAAGGCATGCTCGGCACCCGCATGGAAACCTACCAGTCCGCCGGCCGTGCGCTGCCGGTGAACCTGGTGCTGGTGACCGATGCGACCAATATCGCCAAGGAGCTGTATCTGTCGATCCTGGTCGACCGCGACAGCAAGTCGGTGTCCTTCATCGCCTCCAAGCACGGCGGCGTGGACATCGAGCAGGTGGCCAAGGAAACGCCGGAAGATATCCACACCATCGTCATCGACTTCGTCGAAGGCCTGCAGCCGTATCAGTGCCGCCAGCTTGGTTTTGCGATGGATCTCAACGGCAAGCAGGTCAATCAGCTGACCAAGATCATGCTGGGCCTGTACAAGCTGTTCAACGAAAAGGATCTGGCCCTGGTCGAGCTCAACCCGCTCGCCGTGCTCGAAGACGGCACGCTGGCCGCGCTCGACGGCAAGGTCGACTCGGACGACAACGCCGAATTCCGTCATCCCGATCTGGGCGCCATGCGCGACCTAACGCAGGAAGACGCGGCCGAAGCGGCCGCCGTGCAGAACAACCTCAACTACGTGACGATGGACGGCTCCATCGGCTGCATGGTCAACGGCGCGGGTCTGGCCATGGCCACGATGGACGTGATCAAGCTGGCGGGCGGCGAGCCGGCCAACTTCCTCGACGTCGGCGGCGGCGCGACCAAGGAGCGCGTGACCGAGGCGTTCAAGCTGATCCTGTCCTCGGACAAGGTCAGGGCCATCCTGGTCAACATCTTCGGCGGCATCGTGCGCTGCGACCTGATTGCCGAAGGCATCATCGCCGCGGTAAAGGAAGTGGGCCTGAAGATCCCCGTCATCGTTCGCCTGCAGGGCACGAATGTCGAGAAGGGCCGCGAACTGCTGGCCAACTCCGGACTGGCGATCACGCCGGCCGACGATCTCAACGACGCGGCGCAAAAGGCCGTGGCTGCGGCCAAGGCTTAAGGGAGACATGCAAGCATGAGCGTTCTCGTCAACAAAAATACCAAGGTCATCGTGCAGGGCTTCACCGGCCAGCAGGGCACCTTCCACGCCGAGCAGGCGATCGATTACGGCACCAAGGTCGTCGGTGGCGTGACCCCGGGCAAGGGCGGTTCCGAGCACATCGGTCTGCCGGTCTTCAACTCGGTCGATGAAGCCGTGCTGGAAACCGGTGCCGACGCGTCGGTGATCTTCGTGCCGCCGCCGTTCGCGGCCGACTCGATCCTCGAAGCGATCGATGCCGGTATCAAGGTGATTGTGGCGATCACCGAAGGCATTCCCGTGCTGGACATGCTGCGCGTCAAGAACGTGCTGGCGCAGCACCCGGAAATCGTGCTGATCGGGCCGAACTGCCCCGGCATCATCACCCCGGGCGAGTGCAAGATCGGCATCATGCCGGGCCATATCCACAAGCCGGGCAAGGTCGGCATCGTGTCGCGCTCCGGCACGCTGACCTATGAGGCCGTGTTCCAGACCACCAACGAAGGCCTGGGCCAGTCCACCTGCATCGGCATCGGTGGCGATCCGATCAACGGCCTGAACTTCATCGACTGCCTGAAGCTGTTTCAGGACGACCCGCAGACCGAAGGCATCATCATGGTCGGCGAGATCGGCGGTTCAGCCGAGGAGGACGCCGCCGAGTTCATCGGCGAGTACGTCACCAAGCCGGTGGTGTCGTTTATCGCCGGCGCCTCGGCGCCGGCCGGCAAGCGCATGGGCCACGCCGGCGCGATCATCTCCGGCGGCAAGGGCACGGCCGCGGCGAAGTTCGCCGCGCTCGAAAAGGCCGGC
>CAIKJM010000319.1 GCA_903827735.1 uncultured Rhodanobacter sp.
CATCTCCGGCATGCAGCCGGGCCTGGTCACCGCCTCGGACGCGACCGAAGCGACCGTGTATCTGGCCGATCATCAGAACGTCAAACTCGATCTGGCCGCGATGAGCTGGGCGCGCCCGCATATCGACGACGATCGCGTTGGCGCTGCGCCTACCACGGTCAGCAAAGTGCTCAAGCGCGGCGATGTCATTCGTCTATCCCGTAACGACAAGGGCGAGTGGCAATTGGACCAGATTCCCCGCGCGCAGGCCGCGCTGACCTCGATCAGTCCGGAAGATGGCGCCATCCGCGCGCTGGTCGGCGGCTTCAATTTTTCGCTGAGCAAATTCAACCGTGCGGTGATGGCGGCACGCCAGCCGGGCTCCAGCTTCAAGCCATATTTCTACTCGGCCGCCTTTGAGCGCGGCTTCACGCCGTCCTCGATCATCAACGACGCACCGCTGGCACTGCCCGACCCGTCTCGACCCGGCGGTATCTGGACGCCGTCCAACGACGACGGCAAGTTTGCCGGCCCGATGCGCCTGCGCGAGGCGCTGGTGCAGTCCAAGAACCTCGTTTCCGTACGCCTGCTGGACGCCATCGGCGTGCGCTATGCGCGCGACTACGTGACCCGCTTCGGCTTCCCGCTCGATGCGATTCCTCCCAATCTATCGATGGCTCTGGGCACGGCCTCGGTGTCGCCGATGAGCATGGCGCGCGGTTACGCCGTGTTCGCCAATGGCGGTTATTTGGTCACACCGTACTTCATCAGCGAAATCGACGACCGCAGCGGTAAGCCGGTGTACGTGGCCAACCCGGCCCGCGCCTGTGGCGGCTGCCAGGAACGCCTGCTCGACAACAGCCCGCCCGGACCGCCGCCGGCCGACATGCTCAAGACCCCGGCCAACGATGTTCCCGTGGCGACCACCGCAGCACCGGCCTCGGGCAGCAGTGTGGACGGCGTGGGCATCGCCGTGCTGCCTGCCGACGTGCACAACCAGAACGCGCACCCGCCGGTGCTGGCGCCGCACGTCATCGACATCCGCAACGACTATCTGCTGACTTCGCTGATGAAAGACGTGATCCTGCGCGGCACCGGCTCGGCGGCCAAATCGCTCAACCGCACCGATCTGGCCGGCAAGACCGGCTCCACCAACGACCACCGCGACGCCTGGTTCGTCGGCTTCAACGGCGACCTTTCAACGGCGGTATGGGTCGGCTTCGACGATTACGCCTCGCTGGGGCACGGCGAGTTCGGCGCCAAGGCCGCGTTGCCGATCTGGATGGATTACATGGGCGAGGTGCTCAAAGGCCTGCCGATGAACACGTTGCCAATGCCGCCGGGGATCAGTACGGTATTCATCAACCGCGACAGCGGCCTGCCGACCACGCCGGACGATCCCAACGGCATGAATGAAATTTTCAAGGTGGAGGATGTCGACCGCCTGCGTACTCAGGCCACCCAGCAGAAAGAAGAGGACCAGCAGCACGCCTACGATATTTTCTAAATCGCCATGCTGCCTGCGCCGTATCGACGGCGCCCGCGCGGCAGGCCATCCAACGATGAGGAGCGTGTCATGTCCCGAGGCGAACACCACCGCATCCACGCGCACGACCGGCTGCAGCGCAGCCGCTTGCGCATAGCCCAAGAAGCCGCTCGCCTGATGAGCGAGCATGGCATCCGCGACTTTCACCATGCCAAGCTCAAAGCAGCCGAACGGCTGGGCATTCTCGACACGCAGGCCCTGCCGCGCAATCTGGAAATCGAGGAAGCGCTGCGTGAGCATCAGCGGCTGTTTCTGGGCGATAGTCAGCCCAAATCGCTGCGCCAGCGGCGAGAGGCGGCGGTCGAGGCCATGCGCTTTCTCTCCGCCTTCGAACCGCGCCTGGTCGGTGCCGTGCTCGAAGGCACCGCCGACACGCACTCAGCCGTCTGCCTGCACGTTTTCAGCGATGATCCCGATGCCGTAGGCCGCTATCTGTTCGACAACGGTGTGCCGATCGAAACCCAGACGCGCCGGCTGCGAACCACGCGCGAGGAACAGTCGGAATTTCCCGTGCTGCTGTTTGCCGCCGACGAGCTGCCGTTCGATCTGACCGTGCTGCCGCGCGACTCGCTGCGGCAGGCGCCGCTGGACCGCCGCGCCGACGACACGCCTATGCGGCGCGCCACGCTGACGCAGGTCGAGATGTTGCTGGCCGAAAACGATGACGATGCGTTCGAGCAGCGGCTGTCGGCTGCCCTACGTTGAGCCGCTGAACCGGCTGCCTATTGAAGAAACCCATCAACTGAAAAGCGGCATAAAAAAGCCCGGACGAACCCGGGCTTTTTTTTCAACGAAGTAAAGCGCTTAGCGCTTCGCTTCCGGCACGTAGTCGCGGACATCCGCGCCGGTGTAGATCTGGCGCGGGCGGCCGATACGCGATCCCGGCGTTTCGTGCTGCTCGATCCAGTGCGCAATCCAGCCGGACGTGCGGGCGATGGCGAACATCACGGTGAACATCTCGGTCGGAATGCCCAGCGCCTTGTAGATGATGCCGGAGTAGAAGTCGACGTTCGGGTACAGCTTGCGCTCGACGAAGTAATCGTCCTTCAGCGCCGCCTCTTCCAGCTTCATGGCCACGTCTAGCAGCGGGTCGTTGACGCCAAGCTCTTCCAGCACCTTGTGGCACATCTCGCGAATGATCTTGGCGCGCGGATCGAAGTTCTTGTACACGCGATGGCCAAAGCCCATCAGGCGGAAGCTGTCGTTCTTGTCCTTCGCGCGCAGCACGGCCTTTTCGACCTGATCCGGCGTGCCGATTTCCTTCAGCTGCTTGAGCACGGCCTCGTTGGCGCCGCCATGGGCAGGGCCCCACAGCGCCGTGATACCCGCGGCGATCGACGCGTACGGATTGGCGCCGGTGGAGCCGACCAGACGTACCGTAGACGTCGAGGCGTTTTGCTCGTGATCGGCATGCAGGATAAACAGCAGGTCCAGCGCCTTGGCCGCGACCGGGCTCATTTCCAGCGGCTCGCTCGGCACCTCGAACATCATGTGCAGGAAGCGGTCGACGTAGGCGAGATTGTTGCGCGGATAGCGCGCCGGCCAGCCAATCGAATAGCGGTAGCACGATGCCGCGATGGTCGGCATCTTGGCGATCAGGCGAATGGCGGCCAGCTGGCGATCGGCCGGATCGTCGACGTTCAGATCGTCATGGTAGAACGCGGAAAGCGACGCCACCGAGGCGGCCAGCATCGCCATTGGGTGGGCGTCGTGATGAAAGCCCTGGAAAAAATTCTTCTGCGATTCATGCATCATCGTGTGATGCGTGATCTCGTGGTCGAACGCCTCGAACTGCGGCTTGGTCGGCAGCTCGCCGTTGAGCAGTAGATACGACACCTCGAGGAAACTGGATTTTTCCGCCAGCTGCTCGATCGGGTAGCCGCGATACAGCAGCACGCCCTCGTCGCCGTCGATATAGGTGATGGCGCTCTTGGTGCTGGCAGTGCTGCCGTAGCCCGGGTCATAGGTGAAGTGACCGGTGTCCTTGTACAGCGTGCCGATGTCGATGCACGCGGGCCCTAACGTGCCGCTGATCAGCGGCAGCTCACTACTGCGCTGGGTGGACTCATCGACCAGCTTGACGATCTTGGTATCGGACAC
>CAIKJM010000320.1 GCA_903827735.1 uncultured Rhodanobacter sp.
CCCTCGCCAAGCGCTTGCTGCAGCATCAGCGCCAGCTCAATCAATACCTGATCGCCGGCGGGATGGCCGAACGTGTCGTTGATCTTTTTGAAGTGATCGATATCGCACATCGCCAGCGCCAGCGGGCTGCCGAGCGCCTTCGAGCGCGCCAGCTCGGCATCCAGCTGGACGTTGAAGGCGCGCCGGTTGGCCAGGCCAGTGAGTGGGTCGGCGCGCGTCTGTGCGATCAGCTGGGCATTCTGCAATTCCAGCGCGTCGCGATGTTCCTGCAGCCGCTGCTCGTACCATTCGCGCTCGCCCAGCTGATGGCGCAGCTCCTGCATGCTGCGGCGCAGCTCCATCAGCGCGCTGGCCTGGCGAGACAGGGCGCTCAGCGCCGATTTCTGGAACGCGCTTAGCTGCCGTGGCTCGTGATCCATCACGCACAGCGCGCCCAGCGCATAGCCATCGCTGCTGGTCAGCGGGGCGCCGGCGTAGAAGCGGATGTTCGTCTCGCCCGTAACCAGCGGATTGTCGAAAAAGCGGGGATCCCTTGCGGCGTCTTCCACCACCATCAGTTCGCTGGGCTGCAGGATCGCGTGCGCGCAGAACGAATCCTTGCGCGGCGTTTGCGATACCTGAAGGCCCAGCTTCGCCTTGAACCACTGGCGATCCTCGTCGACCAGGGTCACCGCGCCCATCGGGGCGCCGCAGATGCCGGCAAGGATGTTTAGCAAGTCGTCGTAGGCGTCTTCGGCAAGGGTATCGAGAATGCGGTAACGCTTCAGGGCCGCGATACGCTCGTTTTCATCGAGCGGAATGTCTGGCTTGATCATGAGCAGCATGAACGGGGCAGTGGGTTTCTCTTGAGACTAGCGCATGCCGCCATTGGTTCAATCGTCGAATGCCGCCGTGGTGACGACTGTCACGGTCGATGACTGACGCCTGCCTCTGCTCTGGTAGGGGCGGAAGATGGATTATTTCTCCACGCACCACGGTGGTGCCGGAGAACTGTCATGAAAACCCTCATCGCTCATCCGATCTTCAACAAACCCCTGGCCATGCTGGGCGCCAGCTTTATCACGGCGTCGATCACGTTCGCTCTTTGGCAGGCCAGCCTGCTGCTCCCGGCCTGATTTACGTCAGTCCGGCGATTTCGCGAACAGACCGCTTTTCATCATCCATCAAGGCGCCATCCGCAACGGACACGGTGCAGGAGAATACGCATGAACGTCTTCAATAATGGTAGTAGCGACACTCGCGTCAATGACTTGTTCGGCAAGCTGGAAAAATATGTGCCGCTGATGTTTGCCCTGCTGATCGCGTTTCTTGCCGGCAAGGCGCTGAAGAAAATGTTCTGGACCGCTTTCGGCATGTATATGGCGTTGCACTACAGCGGCATCCATCTATTTGATTGAGTGTGTTGAACGATCGTGCGGGCTCAAACGCTGGCGAAACTCGGCCAAGTTCTACCTGAGTCTTGTGATGCTTTAAGCTGTCGGCCTGATCAAGACAGAGGTTCCAGGCATGTCCGATACCAAGGCGCTGATCGAGCACTATTACGATGCGTTCAATCGCGCCGACTGGGAGGCCATGCTGGCCTGCCTCACCGACGATGTGGCGCATGATCTCAACCAGGGTCCACGTGAGCAGGGGGTCGGTGCGTTCCGCGCGTTTCTCGGGCGCATGCAGGGCAGTTACAGCGAGCAGCTGCACAAGATTGTGGTCATGGCGTCCGCCGACGGCTCGCGCGCGGCGGCCGAGTATGAAGTGCACGGGGTCTATCTGGCCGATGACGATGGCCTGCCGCCGGCGAACAATCAGCGCTACGTGCTTCCGGGCGGAGCGTTCTTCGACATACGCGACGGCCGCATAGCCCGCGTTAGCAATTACTACAATCTCAATGACTGGATTGCGCAGGTCACGGGCGGTTGAGGCGTGAGCGTTCGCGTGACAACTTGCGTGGGTGAGGCCGTCGCGCCGTATCTGGATGATCTGTCCCGCCTGCGCATCGCCGTATTTCGCGACTACCCGTATCTGTACAAGGGGGATGTCGCGTACGAGCGGGATTATCTCGCCGCTTATGCGCGTTCGCCGCGCAGCGTATTTGTGCTGGCACTCGATGGTGACTCGGTGGTGGGTGCCTCCAGCGGCCTCCCTTTGGCCGATGACGGCGACGCGTTCCAGCAGCCGTTTCGCGAGCACGGCATGGCGGTGGACGAGGTCTTCTACTTCGGCGAATCGGTGCTGTTGAATACGTATCGCGGCCAGGGCCTCGGCCATCGATTTTTCGACGAGCGCGAAGCGCATGCGCGCAGTCTCGGCGGTTTTTGCCGTACGGCGTTTTGCTCGGTCGAGCGCGATGCCAATGATCCCCGGCGGCCGCCGCACTATCGATCCAATGACGCATTCTGGCGCAAGCGCGGCTATCAGCGACAGGAAACGATGTTCTGCCATCTGGACTGGACAGAGTTAGGCGATGCAGCGCCGACTTCGCACAGCCTGCGCTTCTGGCTGCGGCCGCTGGATGATCGAAGCACGCGGCCGGAAGGCTAAACTGTACGCAGGCTTTCCATAAAGATCGTTGCATGACCCGCACTCTCGCCGAATGGCTGTCGTATCAGGAACAGGTCAACCTGCGCAGCATCGAGCTGGGGCTCGATCGGGTGCGCGCGGTATGGCAGCGGATGGGCGCGGTGGCGCCGGCGCGTCGGGTGATCACGGTCGGTGGCACCAATGGCAAAGGCTCGACGGTAGCGTTTCTTGAAGCGATGCTGAGGGCGGCCGGCATGCGCGTCGGAAGC
>CAIKJM010000321.1 GCA_903827735.1 uncultured Rhodanobacter sp.
GTTGGACCGGCTTGAGCTGGCCGAGGCGTTGCATCGTCGTCTTCAGCACGAAGGTCGGGCCATCGACGTGTTGGTGCAGGTGAAGACCTCGCCGGAACCCAGCAAATACGGCCTTGCGCCCGAGCAGCTGCAGGCGTTTCTCGATGCCTTGCGCGGCTTCGACACCTTGACGGTACGCGGTTTGATGACTCTGGCGGTGCAATCCGACCGGGCAGACGAGGTCCGCGGCTGCTTCCGTGCGCTGCGCGACCTGCGCGACCGGGCGGCCGAGTGGGGTCATGATCTGCCGAGGCTGTCGATGGGCATGAGCGGCGACTTCGCGCTGGCCATCGCCGAAGGCGCCACCGAAGTGCGTATTGGCTCGGCGATCTTTGGCGCCAGGTCGCCGCACGCGTCCGTTTAACGTAATTAATCCGTAAATACTTTTACCCAGCACCTTCATTGAGGCGAGTGCTGCCGAATAAATGCTGATTTATATCAGTGGCTTGGCAGTATTTTTGCCGTTATTGCACATTTCCGGAACGACAGAGTTTAGTTAACCTCAATCGAACATATTCAAGGTCGGTTCTTGTTAACTTCACTTATCGATCACGTCGCCGACCACGAAAGCGACGGATTTCTGCAATACAAAGGGGGATATCCCGCATGCCGACCAAACGACTGACCCTTGCTGCTGCGCTCGTTTCCGTACTCTTCGCGTCCGGTCCCGTACTAGCCAGCCCCAGCGCCACCAACGTCGCCCCGGTCGTCGCTTCCGTCGGTCCCCAGCTCCTCACTCAAGCGTCGGCGTTCAGCCCCGCCGCCATGCTCGCCCAGTCCGCCGCTCCCGCCTACGCCGAAATTGCCGGCGTGAAAGAAAAATCTGCCCTCGCAAAGAACACGGTTAAAGATGGCAACGCCGCGAGCCAGGACAGTGCGGACGATCAGAATTCGGCAACCGCGAACCTCCAGAACATTTCCGACGTGCGCAAGGCGCTGATCGGTCTGGCGATGAATCTTCGCGATATCCGCTACGTTCGCGGCGGCCGTGACCCGTCCACCGGGTTCGACTGCAGCGGTTTCGTGCGTTATGTGTTCGCCCATGCCATCGGCATGCAGCTGCCGACCAATTCCGCCTCGCAGTTCCTGTCGGGCCTGAAAGTCGCGCGCGCCGACATGAAGCCGGGCGACCTGGTGTTTTTCCGCACGCACGGCAAGCGCAACATTTCGCACGTCGGTATCTATATCTCCAACGGCCAGTTTATCCACTCGCCGACCACCGGTCAGAGCGTGCAGGTTTCGAGCCTGGATGAAGCCTACTGGGCCAAGCACTTTGCCGGCGCCAAGCGTCCAGAAGCGATTGCGATGGTGGATCATCACGGTTGAGGCATTGCCCTCAACGCGCCGCATACAAGGCCGCCGCAAGGCGGCCTTTGCTTGAGTGTCCTGCCCAGCCTCGGCGGCATATGAACGGAGCAACATCGTGAAGGTACCGGCGCGCGCGGACACCTTGCATTGGCCAGTGCGGCTCACCACTACTGATGCCAACACACGGCGTTCCGCCCGTGCCGTCACTTGGAATACGGTCCATGCCCACTGATTTACCTGTCGCCACCCGCAACCTGCTGATCGCCAATGTGGTGGTGTTTGCGCTGCAGTATCTGCTGCACGATTCGAGCACGTTTGCTCTGACCCAGCACTTTGCCCTCTGGCCGTGGGGGCCGGACGTCAGCGGCGCGCTGGGCGACGGTCAGGTAGTGACGGTCGGTTTCCAGCCGTGGCAGCTGGTCACGTATGCGTTCATGCATGGGAGTTTTACCCACATCCTGTTCAACATGATTGCGCTGTTCATGTTCGGCGGCACGATCGAGCGAACGTTTGGCACGCGCAACTTTATTATTTACTACTTCGTTTGTGCGGTCGTCGCAGCAGTGGCGCAGCTGATCGTCGTGCAGTGGTTCACCCACGGTTTCTATCCCACGATCGGCGCCTCCGGGGCGATTTTCGGGCTGCTGCTGGCGTTCGGCATGCTGTATCCGCACGAAAAAATGATGCTGATGTTTTTCCCCGTGCCGATGCCGGCGTGGCTGTTCGTCACCGGCTACGCAGTGATCGAGCTAGTTCTTGGCGTGACCGGCACGCAGGCCGGGGTCGCCCATTTCGCGCACCTGGGGGGCATGGTCGGCGGCTACGCGATGATCCAGTACTGGCGCGGCAAGCTGCCGATCAAGCCGAAACGGCTTCTGCTGCGCTGAGATCAGCGCAGCACCAGAAAGTCGGCGCTGACCACGAAGCGCACCGCATCCAGCCGCAGCCGCGACTGCGGGAGCGCAGCCAGCAGAGCCGTGCGTTCGTCGGCGACGGCGGTGATCTCGGTCTCGCTGATCGAGGGGTTTACCGCGTGCAGGGCGACCAGACGCGATAGCTCCGCGTCCAGCGTGCTCGTCGCCAGCGCCAGCGCATCGTCGATGCTGGTTTGTCCGTAGGCCTCGGCCAGCTTTTCAGCGCGCCCCAGCATCGGCGGCACCAGCTTGTTGAGAAACTTGCGGTAGCGGGCCACTTCGATCGTGCGCTGCGCGGCGCGGCGCAGGGCCGTTTCGCTGGGCTGGAAATCGACCCGCTCGGCCAGCTTGGTGTCCACGGTGACCACAATCGGTAGCGTCGGCAAAAAGCGCTCCGCATCCAGCTTGCGATCGGCCACGCACTCGAGAACGTAGACGGCCTGCAGCAGGGCCGAGCGCGCCGGCAATTCGTCGTCGACCATAAAGGCCGCGTTGCCCTGTTCGCCGGACAGCGCCAGATCCATCGCGCCGGCAATCAGCGGGTGATCGAGGCGCAGCAGCGGCAAGTCCTCGCGCGCCAGCGCCACCTCGCGTGAAAAGGTGACCGACTGCGGGCCTTCGGCGAAGCCGGGCAGGGCGTCGGTAGAGAGGTATTGCGGATCGAGCAGCAGCACCTGGCTGCTTAGCTCCTCGGCGTGGATGCCGAAGGCCTCCAGCAGGCGCTGGATAAAGCCGTCGCGGCCCGGGTCGCGATCCTCGCGCGAGAACGCCTGCTGCAGCTCGTCGGCGTGCAGGTCGCGGCTGGCGGCCAGTTCCAGCAGGTGGTCGCGGCCGGCGCTGATCAATTCGGCCATCTGCTCATGGCTGCTGCGCGTTTCGGCCAGGAGCACGTCGAGCTCCTGGTCGCGGTTGTCGTCGCCGCGGGCGTGCTCGTCGGCCAGCTTGGCCAGCGGTTCGCCGTAGCGGCGCAGCAGCTCGCGACCGTCGGCGGGGCTGATCCGGAACGCATCCACGCCCTCGTCGTACCAGCGCGCTAACACGTGCTGGGCGCTGTCAGCGACCACCAGAATGTGGATCTGGATGTCGTGCTGCTGGCCGATGCGGTCGAGTCGGCCAATGCGCTGTTCGAGCAGGTCGGGATCGAGCGGCAGATCCCACAGGATCAAATGATGGGCGAACTGGAAATTGCGGCCTTCCGAGCCGATCTCCGAACACAGCAGCAGCCGCGCGCCGTCGGGTTGGGCGAAATACGCCGCGTTGCGGTCGCGCTGGATGATGCCCAGTCCTTCGTGGAAACGCGCCACTCCCACGCCGCTCTTCGTGCGCAATGCTTCTTCCAGCGCCAGCACCTTGGCCTGACTGCGGCAGATCAGCAGAAACTTGTCCTGCGGAAATTTTTCCAGCAGCGAGATCAGGGCATCAATGCGTGGGTCGTTGGCGTAATTCACCTCCATCAACACCGGCGGCTGCTGGATATCCGCATGGAACTCGGCCAGCAGCGCCTGGCGCGTGCTGTCCTCGACCGTATCGGCATCCAGCACATGCCACTCGGGCACGCGATTGGGAAAGCCGCCGATGCCGGCGCGTCGGTTGCGGAACATCGCGCGGCCGGTGCCGTGGCGGTCGATCAGCGCCGCCAGCAGCTCGCGCGCGTGGGCGGGTTTGGTGGCGTCGTCCAGATAGGCGGTCAGCGTTTCGTCGCCATTAAAAGCATTGGCCAGGGTGCGGCGCTGAGCGTCGTCCAGCGCGATCCCGTCGAGCAGCCGATCGGCGATGGCCGACAGCGCCTGATAGTCGTCGGCTTCGGCAAGATAGCCGTCCAGATCGTGGTAACGCTGGGGATCGAGCAGGCGCAAGCGGGCAAAGTGGCCGCTGCGGCCAAGCTGCTCGGGCGTCGCGGTGAGCAGGATCACCCCGGGAATCGCGGCGGCGAGTTTCTCCACCATCGCATAGCGCGGGCTGGTCGCCTCCGGTGACCAGGCCAGATGATGCGCCTCGTCGACGACCAGCAGATCCCACGGCGCGGCTAGCAGCTGCGCGGCGTACTTCGGCGAGTTTTCGAGAAAGCCGAAGTCCGCGATCACCAGCTGCTCGTCTTCGAAAGGATTGCCGGCGTCCTCGGCGTCGTCCTCAGCGGACGACTGCAGCGCCTCGCAGCGCTCCTCGTCGTAGATGGCAAAGCTCAGATTGAAGCGGCGCAGCAGCTCGACAAACCACTGGTACACCAGCGTATCGGGCAACAGCAACAGTACGCGCGAGGCGCGACCGGTGGCGAGCTGGCGCGCGATGATCATGCCTGCCTCGATCGTTTTGCCCAGGCCCACCTCATCGGCCAGCAGCACGCGCGGCGGCCGGCGCGCGGAGGCGATGCCGGCCACACGCAGCTGATGCGGCACGAGGCCGATGCGCGCGGCACCGAGACCCCATGCAGGCGAACGGCGTGCTTCGGCGCGTCGCCGTAGACCTTCCAATCGAAGCTCGAACTGCGCGACCGAGTCGGTGCGGCCACCGATCAAGCGGTCATCGGCCTGGCTTACGCTCTGCTCGTCGTCGAGCTGGCCCTCTTCCAGCTCGCGCCCTTCGCCGCGGTAGATCAGTAGCTCGTCGCGAATCTCGACGCGTTCTACAAGAAAGGCAATGCCCTTGCCGGAGACGCGCTGGCCCGCGCGAAATTCGGCGCGCAGCAACGGCGCCGAGTCGATCGCATAAGGGCGAAGAATGCCCGCCTTGGCAAACAGCACCTGCACGCCACGTCCCTCGACGCGTAAAACAGTGCCGAGGCCA
>CAIKJM010000322.1 GCA_903827735.1 uncultured Rhodanobacter sp.
CATCGCGGTCAGCAGCGTCAAGGTGCGCGAACTGGAGCCCGGCTATGCGTACATCCGCATCAGCCAGTTCCAAGACGACACCGGCGAAGATCTCGACAAGAAGCTCGGCGAACTGATCAAGAAGAACGGCCCGCAAAAAGGTGCCGTGCTCGACCTGCGCAATAACCCCGGCGGCTTGCTGACGGCGGCGGTGGCGGTGAGCGACGACTTCCTCGACAGCGGCGTGATCGTCAGCACGCGCGGTCGGCTGCAGGATTCCAACCTGAGCTTTAGCGCGCATCCGGGCGATCTGCTCAACGGTGCACCGATGATCGTGCTCACCAACAACGGCACCGCCTCGGCTGCTGAAATCGTCTCCGGCGCGCTGAAGGACAACCATCGCGCGCTGCTGATGGGCCAGCGCACTTTCGGTAAGGGCGTGGTGCAGACCGTGCTGCCGCTGGACGCCGATCATGCGGTCAAGATCACCACGGCGCGCTACTACACGCCCAACGGCACCTCGATTCAGGCCGAGGGCATCAAGCCGGATATTGCGCTGGCTGATCTCACGGTGAAAAAGGCCGACAGCCCGGCCTCGCTGATCAACTCCGAATCCGATCTGCCCAACCATCTGGCCAACGAAAACAAAAACGCCAGCGGCGATATCAACAACGATGGCAGCGCCGACGACGCTAAGCTCGCCACCGGCGACTACGCGCTGTCGCAGGCGCTAAACGTGCTCAAGGGCATTGCGCTGGGGCGAGCGGCAAGCTCGCATCGCTGACGCCTTATTGTCATCTGTTCGATGGCGATACGCAGAGGCTAGAAGAACAAGGTGTGCAGGGCGCTCAGCGCGGCAGGGTTACCTTGCTCAGTGCGATCGGCGCTTGTGGCTAATACGCTCGGCGGAACGATATGCGATTCAACGTATGTTGATCCAATGGACGTGGATGCCGTTTTGGTCGTCCTCGTTGCGCAGGCCCGGCCGGCTTTCAATCAAGCAGCCCCAAACGGTTTGCGCGGTGTCGCCGACCAACCGATCGACGCGCACGAGCTCGCCCTGCTCGATCGGAAAGTTCGTCTCTATCACCATGACCTGCTCGTGTTCCCACACCAGCACTCCTGCCCGGCTGGACGCCACGGCACCGATGCCGCCATCACCGCTCCAACCGACCTGTACCTCGACATCCTGCGGCGGAAAGCTGCCGCGGTTATCCAGCTGCCAACCTTCCGTCTTTTTCAGCAACGCCTCGAGACGAGGGTTGCTCCAGTCGACGCGGCTGGTCGATTTTTTAGCTGGAGGCTTGGGATCGGTCATGAGCAAAACATTCCTGGATACATAGCCCGTAACGTGGGCGACGTTTCGGAATTAGCGGTTGCATACGATATCGCCATTAGAGAAGCAAAGCGTAAGAAAAAGCGGATATCCGTCTGTGGCATCCGCGACATACGGCTCGGAAAGGCGACGCGGCTCGGCACATCGACTTTTTACGTGCACGCTCGGCGTGCACGAAGACGACAGGCAAACACTCTATGCCACTCAGCGCTTAGCTGGCGTGATCTCGTTGACCGACCAGCCGCCGCCCAGCGCCTTGATCAGCTGCACGCTGGCGCGCAGCTGGTTGGTATTGAGGCTGAGCAGGCTGCGCTGTGCGTCGAGGGCAGTAGTCTGGGCTTGCACCACGTCGAGATAGCCAACGGCGCCCTCCTTGTAGCGGTCCATCGACAGATCCACCGAGTGCTGGGCCGCGTCGGCGGCATCCTTCTGATCGGTTCGGGCGACGCCGATATGATCGATCTGAGCAAGGTTGTCCTCGACCTGGGCAAACGCATTGAGTGCCACGCTGCGATAACGCGCGCCGGCTTCGTCGGTGGCCGCCTTGGCGGCGCGAACGCCGGCCTTGCGTTTTCCGCCGTCGAAAATCGTCTCGAACAGCGAAGGACCAATCGCCCAGAAATGATTGGGCGCCGTTAGCAGGCTGGGATATTGCGCGCTCTGAAAACCACCCTGTGCACTCAGCGTCAGCGAAGGAAAGTAGGCTGCGCGAGCGATACCGATGCGCGCATTGGCCTCTGCCACGCGGCGCTCGGCCGCAGCGATATCTGGCCGGCGCTGCAGCAACGTGCTCGGCACGCCGGTTGGCACCGCCGGCAAGTTGATGGTGTCGGTTCGCGCGGCGAGCTTGAAGGTGCTGGCCGATTCGCCGACCAGCACCGCAATGGCGTCCTGGATCAGCGCACGCTGCGCCTGTGCCTGCGACCACAGCGATTTGGCCGAGGAGAGCTGCGACTGCGCACGCGCCACGTCCAGCCCCGACACGATGCCGCCGGTGTGCAAATTCTGGGTCAGCTTCAACGCTTTCTGATAGGCATCAATGCTCTGCTGAAATAGCGCTATCTGCTGATCGAGCCCCCGCAGCTGGATGTAATTATCGGCGAGCTGCGCCTGCAGGCTCAGCTGAGCAGATGCCAGATCAGCGGCGGATGCCTGCGTCTCGGCCTTGGCCGCAGTAACAGTGTTGCGGATACGGCCCCAAAGGTCGATCTCGTAATCGACCTCGGCGCCAACGGTAAACGAGTTGTAGTCAGCCGGTGAGGCATTGGGCCCGGTCCGCGGACCGCGCAACGGTCGGGTGTCCGACTCACGATCACGCTGAGCGTTGGCATTGGTGCTCACGGTGGGGAACAGCGCCGAGCGCGACTGCAGATCGAACGCCTGCGCCTGACGGTAGTGCGCCAGCGCGGCGGCGATGTCGGCATTGCTGGCCAGCAGACGCTGCTGCAGCTGATCGAGCTGTGGGTCGTGATAAAGCTGCCACCAGCGATCGCGCGGCAGCTGATCGGACGGCTGCGCGGCCTGCCACATGCCACCGTCGGACGGCGCGTTCTGATACGACGGCGCGACGGACACCGTCGGCACCTTGTAAGGCGGGGCCAGCGAGCAACCGGCCAACACCGCGGCGATGGCCAGCGGCAAGCTGCGCGAAAGCAGCGCCGAACGCACCACGCGGAACCGACCCGGCATTTCAGGCTTTGGCATCGGGCTTATCCTTGGCCTGCGGCTGGGAAATTTTTACCTGGTCGCCGTCGACCAACCCGTCGGGCGGGCTGTCGATCACGCGGTCGCTGGCACTGATGCCCGAACCGATTTCCACGGTCTTGCCGTAGTCGTGCTTGATCGTCACCGTCTTGAAGGCGACTTTGTTGTCGCTACCCACCGTCGCCAAATGCAGTCCGCTGGCGTCGAAGATCAGCGCGCTGGCAGGCACACGCAGGCCGCTGGCACTGGCGTCGAGCTTGAACTGCACGTTGGTGAAACTGCCCGGCATCAGCTGGCCGTCGGCGTTGTCGACCGACAGCTGGATCAACGTGCTACCTGAGCTGGCGTTGACCGCTTGCGCGGACGCGTCGACCTTGGCGGTGAACGTGCGGCCTGGGTATTCCGGCACGGTCAGCTGCGCGGTGGCGCCGGCTGGGATGGACGGTACAAAAGCCTGTGGCACCTGCACGTAAACGCGCAGTTTGCTGACGTCGGACACCACGAACAGCGGCTGACCGCCACCGCTGCTGCCTTCGTTGATCAGCGCTCCGACGTCGGTATTGCGGGCGGTGACCACGCCGTCAAACGGCGCCACGATACGCGCATAGCCCTTGGTCGCCTCGATGCGGTCAACGTTGGCCTTGGCCGCGTTGGCCAGCGCGCGCTTGGCGGTGTAGTCGCCGGTTTTTTCATCCACTTCCTGCTTTGCGACCGAGTCCGACGCTAGCATCGCCTGCCAGCGCTTGGCCGTCGTTGCCGCCAACGACGCGTTCGCCTGCGCGCTGGCCAGATCGGCCTTGGCCTGCAGCAGCTGCTGATCCAGATCGGGCGTTTCGATCTCGCCGAGCAGCTGGCCAGCCTTGACCTTGCCACCGATGTCGACCTCCCACGATTTCAGGTAGCCGCCGGTGCGCGCATACATCGGCGCCTGTCGGAACGCCTCGATGCGACCCGGCAGCTGCAGCGACGAGCCCGCCGCGTTTTGCTGCGGCGTTGCCACGGTGACACTGGGCACGTTCTGTTCGTCGGTCCAGGTTTTCAGGTGGCGCGCTTCGAACACGCGCGTGGTCAGGCCGATGATCACCACGATGACAACAACGACCAGCGCCACCACGCCGGCCAACCGTACGCCTCGGCGCGGTGGCAGCGTGGGCTTGGGATAGGTGTCGTGCGATTCGCTGTGAGAGGTATCAGACATGGGCATGCTCAGGTGAGGCGGGCGCCGGATCGGGTTTATGGACGTAGCGTGCGTGGACGATGCTGAAAACCACGGGCACGAAAATCAGCGTGGCGGTGGTGGCGAAAATCAGGCCGCCGATCACCGCACGACCCAGCGGCGCGTTCTGTTCGCCGCCCTCGCCGAGGCCCAGCGCCATCGGCGCCATGCCGATGATCATGGCCAGTGCGGTCATCAGCACCGGGCGGAAGCGGACAAAGCCACCTTCCAGCGCGGCGTCCAGCGCGTTGCCGTGCGCATGGAGCCGCTCACGGCAGAAACTCACCACCAGAATCGAGTTGGCGGTGGCCACGCCCATGCACATGATCGCACCGGTGAGCGCAGGCACCGACAGCGCGGTATGCGTGACAAACAGCATCCAGATGATGCCGGCCAGCGCGGCAGGCAGCGCGGTAATGATCACGAACGGATCGCTCCACGACTGGAAGTTCACCACGATCAGCATGTAGATCAGCACCAGCGCGCCAAGCAGGCCGAATAGCAGGCCGGAGAACGAGCTGTTCATCGTCTTAACCTGACCGAGCAGCTCGGCGTGCGAACCTTTCGGGAGGTCTTTTTCGTGCGCCGCCATCACCTTTTGAATATCCGCCGCCACGCCGCCCAGATCGCGATCCTGGGTGGTCGCCAGAACCTGCACCACCGGCTGGATGTTGTACTGATCGACCACGGCATTGGTGGACTGCCGGCTGATCGAGGCCAGGCCACCGAGCACCTGCGAGTTGCCGTTGCTGCCGGTCACCGACAGGTTGCGCAGTGCGGCCAGCGAATCGAGCGAATACTGCGGCGTCTGCAGCACGATTGGGTAAGAGATGTCGTTATCCGGATTGAGCCAAAAAGTGGGCGCGACCTGGCTGGAGCCGGCCAGATTCACCACCAGGCTGTTGGTCACGTCGCGCGCGGTGATGCCCAGCAGCTGTGCCTGCGTGCGATCCATGTCGATCTTGAAACCGGGATTGTCCTGCGACTCCTGCAGGCGTGCGTCGGCGATGCCGGGAATGCGCCGAATTTCGCGCAGCAAGGCGTCAGCGTATTTGAAGTTGGCGGCAAGCTTCGGTCCGCGGATCTGCAACGCGATGGGTGCCGGCGATCCGAAGTTCAGGATCTGGCTGACAATGTCCGCTGGCGGGAACGAGAACGTCACCCCCGGATATTCGCGCGGCAGCTGTTCGCGCATCCGGCGCACATAGTCGGGCGTGGGATGATGGCCTTCGTTGAGGGCGATCTGAATATCGCCATCCTGTTCGCCGATGGTGCCGGTGTTGTTGTAAGTGTTGTTGATGCCGCTGTTGTTGATGCCGATGTTATCGACCACCGTGCCGAGCTCGTCGGCCGGGATGATCCGCTTGATGCTTTGCTGGATACGTGCGAACAGCTGCGCGCTCTGCTCCAGCCGCGTGCCAACCGGCGCACGCACGTGCATCAGAATCTGCCCCGCATCCACGTCGGGGAAAAAGTTGCGGCCCAGCGTTGGCACCAGTGCAAAGGAGAGTACGACGAACGTCATGAACCCGATCACGAACACGCGCCGATGCTCCACCGCCATGGCCAGCAGGCCGTGGTAGCGTGCGCGAATCTTTTCAAAGCGCGCCTCGAAGCGGCGCTGAAAAAGCACCAGCGGATTACGCGTAGGCGGCGCTTCCACGTGGTTGCCGTGCTCGTCCACATGCGGATGCAGCAGATACTTGGCCATCGTCGGCACAAGCGTGCGCGAAAGGATGAACGAGGCGATCATCGCAAAGATCACCGACTCGGCCATTGGCACGAACAGAAAGCGCGCTACACCATCGAGAAAGAACATCGGCACGAACACGATGCAGATGCAAAGCAGCGCTACGAAGGCCGGCGTCACGATCTGCTGGGCGCCGTCCAAAATCGACTGCTCCACTTCCTTGCCCTGCTCTAGATGCCAGGTGATGCTTTCGATGGTGACCGCGTCATCCACCAAGATGCCTACCGCCAGCGCCAGACCGCCCAGAGTCATGATGTTGAGCGTTTCACCGATCGCCGACAGCGCCGCAATCGACGAAAGAATCGCCAGTGGAATCGACACCGCGATGATGACGGTGGAGCGCCAGCTGCCGAGAAACAGCAGGATCATCAAACTGGTCAACGCCGCCGCGATGATGCCTTCGCGCGCCACGCCCGAGATAGCGGCGCGCACGAAAATCGACTGATCGCCGATCGGCACGACCTTGAGGTTGTCCGGGAGCGTCGCCTTGGCGTCTTCCAGGCGCTGCCGGATGCCGGCCACGATGGCCAGCGTCGAGGCCGAGCCGTTTTTCAGCACGCTCATCAGCACCGAGCGGCCGCCGTCGACGTGCACGATATTGGTCTGCGGCGGCGCGCCGTCGAGCACGTGCGCCACGTCGCGGATATAGATGGTGGTGCCGTTGACCGTCTTCACCGGGAGGTTGGCCAGGCCCTCAAGTTCGCTGGGCGCGTTGTTGAGCTGCAGCGTGTATTCGAAGTCGCCGATCTTCTGCGTACCCACCGGCGTAATCAGGTTCTGCGCGGCCAGCGCATTGGCCACGTCGTTGGCCGAAAGCCCGCGCGCTTGCAGAGCGGCGGGGTCGACGTCGATCTGTACCTGACGGATTTTGCCGCCGTAGGGATACGGCACCACCGCGCCAGCCACCGACACCAGCTGCGGACGCAGAATATTCAGCGCCAGATCGCCCAGG
>CAIKJM010000323.1 GCA_903827735.1 uncultured Rhodanobacter sp.
CGCCGCGGCCGGCGGATTCGCCTTCGCCTGCTCGTCAGCCAGCCATTTGGCGAAATCCGGCTTGGATTTGGCCACCACGACGATCGGCATAAAACCGTGATCCTGGCCGCACAGCTCGGCGCACTGGCCGCGGTAGATGCCCGGCTCCTTGATGTTGGTCCAGGCCGCGTTCACGATGCCCGGGATCGCGTCTAGCTTCCAGCCCAGCGCCGGCACCCACCACGAATGGATTACGTCGGCTCCGGTGATGACAAAGCGAATCTTGGTGTCGACCGGCACGACCAGCGGCTTGTCGACATTCAGCAGATAGGTGCTTTCGTCGCCGACCTTCACCGCGTAAGGATCCATGCCCGAACCGAGCTGGCGGGTCTGGTCGCTCTGCGTGTCGAGCTTGGACATGAAGCCGACCTTGCTGATCGGCTTGCCCAGATAATCCACGTAGTCGTAGCGCCACTTCCACTGATAGCCGGTGACCTTGACGGTCATCTGCGAGCCGGTGGTATCGGCCCAGGACGTGATGCCGCCAGTGGCGAAGTAGGCGAGCGTAATCAGAATGATCACCGGAATCGTCGTCCAGATGATTTCGAGCTTGGTGTTGTGCGACCACTTCTCGGCCACCGCGCCGCGCGATTTGCGAAAGCGGAACATCGCGATGAACATCGCGCCGAACACCAGAATGCCGATCACGACGCACACGCCGAACGACCAGTTGTTCAGCTCGTACGGCACGTGTGACCAGGTCGAACCGCCCGGCGCCATGTTCAATTGGTACGGCTTCGGATCCGCGCTGGCCGCGCTGCCGAATAGCGCTGCCGTGAGGGCCGCTGCCGCCGTGAATGATCGCCTGATGCTGCCAGATGTCATGTGTTGCACCTTTGATGAACCTACTTGCGCGTCTGGTCGTTGATCGTGGCCAGCAGCACCCTGAGTTTCTTTGACAGCTCGACGCGTTCCTGCTCTCCCAGAAAAACGCCGATCTCCATTTCGCGCCCGTGCGATGTCAGCAGCAGGCGGTGACGACCATTACCGGGCTTCAGCAGCACGCGCACCCAGTACGACTGGAATTGCATGCAGCGTCGGCTTGGCAGCAGCTGCACCTCCAGCGACGACGCGTCGAGGGTGATGCGCTCACTGCGATCGCCGGCCCGCCAGGCCACGCTCAACGCACACGCCACAGCCACGGATTCCACCAGGGCGAACAGCGGTGCAAACACATTGCCCTGCCACGCGCCCAGTCCCGCCGTTGTCAGCGCCAGTACCGCCAGCACCCCGATCAGTCGACGCATGCCGCGGCGGCTGAGCGACCGATTGGGCTTGAGCCACATCGTCACACCCAGCAAATCGTCGGCAACCGGTCGAAGCACGATCATGGGGATCCAGCGTGCCAGTAACGTCGGGATGATAGGCCCCGGCGCGGCAGTGGGCAACAATGCAGAAACGGACAGATGTGAAATATGCCGGATGCGCGGGCTCCGTGACGGGTGCATGTGGCGCTTGGCGAGGCATCGAAACCGATGACGCGTCCCGCCACAAAGCGGTGAGATCCCCACGGGGATGCGCCCGGATGACGCACGCAAAATGCGGCGGCCAGCGTACAATCCCGCGCTCCCCTCCGCCTGCGCGGATTTTTTGAAAAGCCCGTGACCCAGCCTATTCTCAGCTCCGAACTTCCCGGCGATCCGTCGCCTGCGCGCGCGCGCATCACCGCCGCCTGGCTGCGCGACGAAACCGAAGCGGTCAACGACCTGCTCGCCCAGGCGAGCCTGCCGCCGACCGAACGAGAAAAAGTCATCGACGTGGCCGCCGACCTGGTCAGCCGCGTGCGTCGGCGCGCCAAGGACCAGAGCGTGGTTGAGTCCTTCATGCGCCAGTACGACCTGTCCAGCGAGGAGGGCGTGCTGCTGATGTGCGTAGCCGAGGCGCTGCTGCGCATTCCGGACAAGGCCACCGCCGACAAGCTGATCCGCGACAAGCTCGGCGACGCCAACTGGAAAAAGCATCTGGGCCAGAGCGAGTCGGTCTTCGTCAACGCCTCCACCTGGGGGCTGATGCTGACCGGACACCTGGTCAACCTGGCCGAAGAAACCCGCCACGACGTGACCAGCGCGCTGCGCCGGCTGGTCGGCCGCGCCGGCGAGCCGGCGATCCGCTTGGCGGTGCGCCAGGCGATGCGCATCATGGGCCACCAGTTCGTGATGGGGCGCACCATCGACGAGGCGCTGGATCGCAGCGCGAAAAAGGAATATGCGGTTTATCGCTATTCCTACGACAGGCTGGGCGAGTCGGCGCTGACCAGCGCCACGGCCGAACGCTATCAGCAGGATTATCGCGACGCGATCGCCGCCATCGGCCGGCGCGGGCCGTTCGCCAA
>CAIKJM010000324.1 GCA_903827735.1 uncultured Rhodanobacter sp.
CCGCAGGCGGCCGACAACGGCGGTTTGGACGACTACATCAGCAATCTCGAACGCACCGCCATCATCAAGGCGCTGGAAGAGTCGCGCTACAACAAGACGGCGGCCGCCAGAAAGCTCGGCATCACCTTTCGCGCGCTGCGCTACAAGCTGAAAAAGCTCGGCATCGACTGAGGCGTTTCTCCAGCGCCTACCGGTGCTGGAGTCAGATCGAATGACCGGCTATTTTTCGCCGCCCGCCGCCAGCAGGGCCTTGCGCAGCGTCTTCAGCAGCAGCGGCGTGGTGATCGGCTTGTTCATCACGTACAGGAGATCGAACGGCGGCAGCTCGTGCAGATCCGGCGGTGCCTCGGGGCGACCGAGCAAGATGACGGCGCCGTTGTAGCCATGTTCGGTGAGCGCCGCCAGCGTGCGCACGCCGGTGTACAGATTCATATCCGCATCGAGCACGACGAGATCCGGCAGGCCGCAGGCCTCGATCCATTGCAAGGCCGCCGTGCCGCTCTGGCTGGCGTGCGCTTCGTAGCCGTACGAGTCGAGCGTATCGACCATCAGCGACAGCTGGCCGGCCTCCTCCACCACCACCAACACGCGCTCGCCGGCGCCTTCCATGCTGTCCTTGCTGGCGCCCTGTTCGCTGTCGGCGGCGAGCTCCTCCAGCGGGATATACAAATCGAATCGCGTGCCTTTGCCCAGCTCGCTATTGACCCGCATCACGCCACCGTGGGTGCTGATGATGCGCTTGCACGACAGCAGACCAAGGCCGGTGCCGGTTTCCTTGGTTGTAAAAAACGGTTCGAACAGTCGCTGAAGCACGTCCGGATTCATGCCCGCACCGCTGTCGACCACGCTCATCCGCAGATAGCTGCCCTGACGCGGCTGCTCTTCGGGAAGAAAGAAATCCGGCGGCAAATGAATCTGCGCGGTTTCGATGCGCAGGTGTCCACCGTCGGGCATGGCCTGGATCGCGTTGAGACAGAGATTGAGCAGGCACTGCTGCAGCTCGGTGTGATTGCCTTCGAAAGACAGTTCGGGGTCCTCGATCGCCAGCTCCATCGCCACCGACCGCGGAATGCTGCCCTGCAGGAGCAGGTCGAGCGCGTTGAGCAGCGCGCCCAGGCGCACTTCTTCCGCCCGCCGCGCACCGCGCGCAAACGACAGCATCGACTGCACCATGTCCAGCCCGCGCTTGCCGCAGTCGCGCACCAGCTTGCCCAGCCGGGCCAGCCGCGGATCATCCTGGTAATCCTGCAGGCTGTCGCCAGCCAGCAGCAGCGGCTGCAGCAGGTTGCGCAGGTCGTGACTTAGGCCGCCAGCCAGCATGGCCAGACTCTCGAAACGCTGCGCGCGGATCAGCTCGGCTTCGGCGCGGCGGCTGGCGCGGCGCGCATCGGCTTCAGCCAGCGCGCGGCGCACGGCGCTGGCCAGTCGGGCCGGATTCTGCTTGAGGATGTAATCGGTGGCGCCATTGCGCAGCGCTTCGATGGCCGCTTCCTCGCCGAGGGTGGCGGAGACGAAAATAAACGGCAGATCCTCATCGCGCTGGCGCAGCAGCTCCAGGGCATGCTGGCCGGAAAAGCCCGGCATGCTCAGATCGGACAGCACGATGTCCGGCTTGAACTCCTCCAGCGCTTCCAGGAAGCGCGGTGCGTCATCGACCAGGCGCACCTCGTAGGCGATGCTGTCCTCATCGAGCTGCGCCAGTACGAGCTCCGCGTCGAGCGCACTGTCCTCGACCTGCAACACGCGAATGCTTGGCGGTAGTTGAATCTGCCGATGTGGCATGGGGTGGGTTCCAGGGAAACGGATTCAGCGTGAACAGAAGCGGTGTGGCCGGACAGCTGGAAAACCAACGTCGCGACGATATTTGAGGCGTTTTGAAAAAATCTCTACCGGCGACCTATGCTCCTCGATACAGCTTTTCGAGCGCTTTGCCAGCGCCCTTACCCGCGTTTGCGGCACGGTTGGCTCACCGTGATTTTGCTGGAACATTACTCTTTTTCCGGCGGCTGATTCAGCACCGCCCAGAACTGCCCGAGGGTTCGCACCGCGTCGAAAAACTGGTCGACATCGACCGGTTTGATCACGTAGGCATTGGCGCCAAGATCCCAGCTGCGGGCCAGGTCGCTCTCTTCCCTGGAGGACGAGAGGATCACTACCGGGATGCGCCGCATGCGCTCGTCGGCGCGCATCTGGGTGAGCACGTCCAGCCCGTTCATGCGCGGCATCTTGATGTCCAGCAGCACCACGGCGGGGTCACCGTCCTGGCGACCGGCAAAGGCGCCGCGGCAGTGCAGGTAGTCGAGGCACTCCACGCCGTCCTCCACGTGCACCACCGGGTTGGCCAGATGCGCGCCATTGAGCGCATCGAGCGCCATTTCGGCGTCGGCGGGGCTGTCTTCAACCAGCAGGATGGTACGCAGGTCACGCTTATTCATACGCGAGTCTCATTCGTTGAAGCCGAAGCCCCAGCCAGATCGGTGGCCGGTAGCGAAAAATGGAAGTTGGCGCCCTTGCCCAGCTCGGCATCAGCCCAGACCCGGCCACCGTGACGGCTGATGATGCGCCGCACATTGGCCAAACCGATGCCGTTGCCGGCGAATTCGGACGCGCGATGCAGGCGCTGGAACACGCCGAACAGCTTGTCCGCATATTGCATATCGAAGCCCGCGCCATTGTCGGCCACGGTAAATTCGTAATCCCCGTTAGCGCCTTGCTGCACCGTCACCTTGATAGTGGCGATGTCGCGCTGCGCAGTGTACTTCACCGCGTTGCCGAGCAGATTCTGCCAGACCGTGCGCAGCATGTTCTCATCGCCGATCACCATCGGCAACGGCTCCAGATCCCACACGATGCGCCGATCCTGCGCGCCGGACTCGACAATCGCGCGCGACTCCTCAACCACGGTCTGCATATCCACCGCCTGCAGCCGTAGCGCACCGCGCCCCAGCCGCGAAAAAACCAGCAGGTCGTCGATCAGCAGCGCCATGCGCTGCGCCGAGCTGGAGATGACCTCGATATAGTGCGCGGCCTTCTCGTCGACATGCTCGCCCAGATGATGTTCGAGCTTGCGCGCAAAGCCCGCAATGTGTCGCAGCGGTGCGCGCAGATCGTGCGATACCGAATAGCTGAAGGCCTCCAGCTCGCGGTTGACGTCAGAGATCTGGCTGACCTTGCCCTCAAGCTGGCGGTTGAGCTCGCTGACCTTCTGCTCGACCATCGCGCGCGCCGTGATGTCGCTGACCGTCAGCAGCAGCGTGGGCGCATCGCTCTCCTGCTGCTGCAGCCGGCGCGCATTGACCACGACGTGCCGGTCCTCACCGTCG
The DNA here is from genome assembly GCA_903827735.1 of uncultured Rhodanobacter sp. Classification (GTDB taxonomy): domain Bacteria; phylum Pseudomonadota; class Gammaproteobacteria; order Xanthomonadales; family Rhodanobacteraceae; genus Rhodanobacter. The sequence goes on from CAIKJM010000324.1 coordinate 3,324, forward strand.
ATCGTGCGCTGGGTCATGTCGTAATCCCAGAGCTCACGGTCGCGCAGCAGCACGTCGCGCAGCCGCTGTTGCAGAACGCTGTCGTTCCAGGCGCCGTGGCCGATCTCGGCCAGCGGCTGCGCCTGCTCGTCGGCGTCCATCTGATACAGCTCGCTGAAAGCGGTGTTGACCAACAGCGCGTTCAACTTGTCGTCGAACAGCGCAATCGGCTCACGCACCGCGTGCAGGATCTGCTGAGAACGCTTGACCGCGCTGCTTTCGCGCGTTTCGGCCACCAGCCGCCGACCGATCTGGCGCTCGGATGCCACCACGATGATGGCCAGCAGCAGCAGCTGGGCCAGCGCGGTCACCCCAAGCACCAGCTTGCCGGTGGTCGCCTCGTGGCTGGCCGCCGCCTGGCGGGCTTCGAGCAGGGCGTCCTCGTTTTTCACGATGGACACGATGGTCGGATTGATCTTGAACAGGTCACCGGCGTCGCGCAGCGACTGCCGTCCCCCGGCGGAGTCGGCGTGCGCGATCCGCGTGGTGGCCTGATTCATCAGGGTAATGCGGCCGTTGACGCTGCTTTCGAGCGTGCCGATCAGGATTTGCTGATCGGGGTTGTCCCGCGTCATGTCGCGCAGCTGCGCCAGCAGGCCCTTCACATCGCTACCGGCGCGATCCACGCGCATCTGCGTGACGTTGGTGCCATCACCGGCCAGCATGCGGTAAGCGGCCGCCTCGCTGTCACGCACCAGGTAGGCGATTTCGTAGGTCACCGCCTTGACGGCGTTGGAGTGCGCCACCCAGGCCGTCGTCTGCTGGGTCTGGCGCAGGTTGTTCAGCGTCACCAGATACGGCAGCCCGACGATGATGAAGATGGCCACCAGCAGGCCAGCGATGCGCCAGCTCAGAATGTCTCTGGCTTTCATGTGGGTCGCGCCATCTGTCGATCTTTCGGGTCGGTCGTGAGGGTAAGGCTATCGGGTCGAACAACCGCCGCATTCTGGCATGTTTCACGGCGCGGAACGCAGGAGTCGACCCGCAGGCTCCTGCGTTCGCATATGCCTTGCGGGGCTCAGCGGCCGTAGCGAGTGGTAGCCGATGGCCGTGCCGCCACGGTGGTTCCCCAGGTCGTGTTCGGCTGCGCCTGCATGCTGAAATGCAGCTCGCCGCCAGCCAGCAGCTCGGCATGATGCAGGTAGACCCGATTCAGCGGCTTGCCGTTGAGGGTCACCGCGCCGACGTAGGGATGCGCATCATCCAGCGGATCGGCGCTCACCGTGAAGGTGCGCCCGTTGCTGAGATGGACGGCCGCCCGCGCCACGAACGGCCGCCCGATCGCGTACTCGTCGCTGGCCGGCGTCACCGGGTAAAAGCCCAGCGCGGTAAAGATGTACCAGGCCGACATCTGGCCCAGGTCGTCGTTGCCGGCCAGACCATCGGGCCGCGGCGCGTACTGGGTATCCATGATCTGCTTGAGCCGCTGCTGGGTTTTCCAGGGCTGGCCGGCGTAGTCGTAGAGATAGGCGATGTGGTGGCTGGGCTCGTTGCCGTGCGCGTACCAGCCGATCAGCCCGGTGATGTCCTCGACGTCCTTGAACTGCGCCGGATCGACCTTGGCGTCGAACACCTGGTCGAGTTTAGCGGTGAACTTGGCGTCGCCGCCGAAGGCATGGATCAGCCCTGCCACGTCCTGCGGCACGTACCAGGAATACTGCCAGGCGTTGGCTTCGGTGTAGTCGCTGCCGTAGCCGGCGAAGTTGGGATCGAATGGCTCGCGGAACTGGCCGTTGCTCAAGCGCGCGCGCATGAAGCTTGTTTTCGGGTCCCACACGTGGCGCCAGTTGCCGGCGCGCTGCTCGAACGTCGCCGCGATGTCGGTCTTGCCCATCGCCTTGGCCATCTGCGCCAGCGACCAGTCGTCGTAGGCATATTCCTGGGTCTTGGATGCACCCTCCACTTCCTTGTCGATCGGCACGTAGCCGAGCTTCATGTAATCACCCAGATCGCCGTACGGCGCATAGGTCGCGCTGGCGACCATCGCGCGCATCGCCGCCTCGGCGTCGAAGCCGCGCACGCCCTTGATGTAGGCATCGGCGATGATCGGCAGCGCGTGATAGCCGGTCATGCACCAGGTTTCCAGCCCCTGATACGCCCACACGGGCAGGATGCCGAACGGACTGGCCTCACGCGCGGCAATCAGCGAACGGATGAACAGCGTGCTGAGGTCCGGCCGCAGCAGCACCATCAGCGGCTCCTCGGCGCGGTAGACGTCCCACATCGACCAGGTGGAATAAAAATTGAAGTCGCCATTGGCATCGTGTGCGCGATGCACGGCGTGGTCGGGTCCGCGGAACTCGCCATTGACGTCCGTGCTCAGCGTCGGCGCCAGCATGGCGTGATACAGCGCGGTGTAGAAGCTTGTCGTTTCGGCCTTGGTGCCTTCCACGTCGATCGCCGCCAGCGCCTTGTTCCAGGCCGCTGTGGCTTCGGCCCTGCGCGCGTCGAAATCCCAGCCCTGGCCGTCCTGGTCCAGATTGGCCACGGCGTTGATTTCGCTGACCGTCGAGATCGCCACCTTCAGTTCCAGCGGCTGCTTGAGCTGACCGAAATCGAACGAGGCAACCAGCGCGCGGCCGTTCTGCGCGTCCTTGTCCTGCGGCTGATTGCCCGGTCCCGCGAAACCCTTGTAGACCGTGTCGGTCTCGCGGTTGTAAAGCTCGCGCGAGGTCATCGGCTGCGAAAAACGCATGGCGAAACACAGCTCGCGCCCGGGCGCCCAGCCGCGCGTGGTGCGGCAGCCGGTGACCGTACCATCGCTCTGCACGCGCAGGTGCGCCCACAGCACCTTGCCGGGGTAGTCGTAGATGCTCGGGCGCAGATCCAG
>CAIKJM010000325.1 GCA_903827735.1 uncultured Rhodanobacter sp.
CGGCCGCAGCACGTGCCACAGGTGATCGAGCTCGGCCTTCAGCCGCTCGAAACCCTCGCGGGTGATGATCGCGGTGGAGCGGGGTGACGGCGGGCGCCAGCGGCTCATGGCGTGCGCGCCAGGCGCGATCGCTGCAGGCCGATTTCTGCGTGCAGCGGGTGTTCCGGCCACGCGCAAGCCAGGCTCTCCAACAACTGTGCCGCTTCGCTTTTGTGCTCCGGCTCTTCGGCCAACAGGCGCGCGGCCAGCAGGCCGACATGCGGTGCATCGGTGTCGCGCGGCCACGTGTTGAGAAACCCGCGGCCGAGATGAAGCGCTAGCCGGCGCATACCCAGCCGCGCCGACAGATCGGCCAGTTCGCGGCAGGTGCGCGGGTCGTCGGGAATAAAATGCGCGTCGATGCCGCAGCACTCCTGCAGCACGCCCAGCGCGCGCTTGGCTTCGCCCTGGGCAATCAGCGAAGCCATCCAGATCTGGCCGTGCACCAGCAGGCCGTCGCGAAAACCCTGCTGCTGCAGCAGCCGTCGGTATGCCAGATGCAGCGGCGTCGGCGCCACGCGATTCTGCATGCGCGCTACCAGCAGCGACGTGGCCGCCATCGGATCATGCCCCGCCAGCGCGTCGACCTGGGCCAGCAGATCCTCATCGGCATCCTGTCCAACGGCCTTGGCCAGCTGCGGCGCCTCGGGCTCCAGGCCAAAACGCTTGTGCCGCTGATGAATCAACACGCCCATCAGATGGAAGGCCAGCACGGCGAGATAGCTGTAGGCAAACGCGAACAGCGGCAGCGCCAGGATCTGCGGCAAAAACGCGGTGGTGATCGATGCGATGACGATCGTGATGGCCAGTAGCCCATTGATCGCCACGGGAACCAGATACGCGCTACCGAAGGCGCCGATCACGCGGGCCCAGTTCAACGGGTTGATTGCCAGCGCCATATTGCCGTCGAACGCCAGCGACATGTCGATCGCCGGTAGCACCAGCGCAAACAGGATCAGCAGCGGCAGCAGCGCATGCGGATAGAACACAATTACCAGCACGCAAAACGCCACCACCAGCAGATGGATAGCGGTGAGCCCCCAGGCGCTCGCGTCACCGCTGTCCACGCCGACATCGGGCGGATCGGCATAGCCATTGGCGGTGTGCAGCAGGCAGGTGGCGGCATAGCGCCAGGTGGCGGTCCACACGAACATGCTGGCCAGCACGCCGATATACGACGGCAGCAACCCCAGGTAATGGATCAGCGCCAGCGCAACGCAAGTGGCCAGCCCGGAGCCACGCAGCGGATAACCGAAGCCGCTGCGCAGGCGTTCGCGGAAGGGCGCGTCGGCCGACGCTACTTCGATGCGTGCCATGCCGGGCTCAGCGCTCGCCGCCGGCGAGATTGCTACTCGCATCGCGGCCGCCGCTTTCGCCAATTGGCCCCGCCGGTTCCACTTCCATGTGGAAGCTAGGAGGATGTCCGTAAGGCTCGTTGCGAGCGCTGCTGCGGCGATCGATAGTGGTTTCCATCATGGTGCTGCATCCGTGATTGACCTTTTGATTGTAGCGATCGGCTGGCGCATGTCGTTATCGCTGCTTGTCGAAGCCACGGTCGTTGAGTCGAAACGCCGTGCGGGCTATGGTGGGCGCTTTGCAGCCAGCGAACTTTCCATGTCGGTACTTCTCCGTTGCCTCCGCGTCGCACCTCTCGCTGCCGCCATGACTTTGCTTGCTGCTTGCGCGACCACACCGTCGGCGGCCGGCAAGCCCAGTGCCCAAGTCAACGCGCTCTACGCTCAGCTCGACCAGGCCAGCCAGGGCTATGAAGTGGCGTTGCAGCAGTCGCGCCAAGGCAACGTACAGGCCTCGCAGATCACGCTGACGCAGTCGCTGGATCAGCTCAAGGCGGCAGCGGCGCGCTGCGGCAGCACGCCGGGCTGCGATTCGCAGCGCTTCTATTCGGTATTCGATCATCTGCTGCGGCTCAAGGATGGCGACTTCGGCGGCGATCAGGATCTGGATAGCGATATCGATCCGACCCAGGCCGCGCTGCCCACAGGCAAGACCGGCGCGGCCAGCCTGCCCGAGGCGCAGCGCAGCGTGACCCTGCTGCACGGGCAGAAACTCTCTGAGTTGATCGCGATGAACGGGCCGGTCAAGGCGGCGCTGGAAATGTGGTTGACGCAGTGGCGCCCCGCGCTCATGGATGCTTACGTCAACTACCAGTACATGCGCTTCGAGATGTGGCCGCAATACCAGGCGGCGGATCTACCCGAAGCGCTGCTGTTCGGCATCATGGCCAAAGAGTCCGGCGGCAAGGTGCATGCGGTATCGCGTTCGGGTGCGGCCGGGCCGCTGCAGTTCATGTATGCCACCGGCACGCGCTTCGGGCTGACCAGCGACGGCGGCTTCGATCTGCGTTACGACCCGTCGGAGTCGGCGCGCGCCAACGCCGAGTACATCAACGAGCAGCTCGGCCAGTTCAACAACAATCTCGAGCTGACCATTGCCGCTTACAACGGCGGCGAAGGGCGCGTGCGCCGGGTGGTCGGTGACGATACCTCGGTGAGCTTTTACGACCCGCGCATCTACAACCAGCTGTCGCAGGAGACGCGCGACTACGTGCCCTCGGTGCTGGCGGCGGCGTGGCTTTTCCTGCATCCGGACAGCTACAACCTAAAGTTCCCCAAAGTCGACGGCGCGCCGGGCAAGATCACACTGAAGCGCGCGACGTCGCTGTCCGAGCTTACCGTTTGCCTGGGATCGTCCAACGGCATGAGCAACGGCTGGTTCCGCACGCTGCGTAATCTCCATCCGCGGCTGGATCCGCAGGTCGAACAGCCGGCCGGCAGCGAGCTGCAGCTGCCCAAGTCGCTCGAAAGGGTTTACGCCTCGCGCTGCGTCAGCGGCCCGTGGCCGATTCTTGCCAACGATCTGCATACGGCGGTGATTCCGGTGGTTGCCTATACGCCGACGCCATCGTCACCTGCGCCCAAGGCCGAACGACGCTACAAGGTTTACAAAGTTCGTCGGGGCGATTCGCTAGCCAGCGTCGTGCGTAAATTGCAGTGTTCGAGCGTGCAGGAAGTGGCTGACCTGAACGGGTTGAAGCATCACTCGATCAGCCCCGGCCAAACATTGAAGTTGCCCGATTGCCGGTAAGTTGGCCAACGACAGCGGCCGAATCTCGCTTGGTTCAGGCGGCCTGGCTGGAGCGGGTAGGCTGCATCCAGTTATCGGAAGCGTCAGGCGTGGCTTGAACTTCCTTCATCTCCCGCAGCAGCTGCATGAGCTGGCGGTACTGCGGCTGCAGGCGTGGATCCGTCGTGTGTCGGGTCTCGTGATAAGCCATCGCCATCCACAGCGCGATGCCGCGCATCGCGACTTCGGGATTTTTCGAACAGGCGCGCTCATAACTCGCTTCGGTGCCCTGGCCCCAGGGCAGATGACGTGCATCCGGCGTGGTCCCATACAAGCGAGGAATGTCGCCGCTCGAGACCTGCTCAATTTCACGCAATGCCAGTGAGCTCAGGCGTGACCGGCTGCGCTCCGGCAGGGTGCGAATGCTGCGCTCGATGCCGCGAAGCTGTCGGGCCAGCTGGCGCGCGCGCAGCATCACGATGAGACGCGTGGGTAGTTTCATGGTGTCCCCTGGGTGTTCGACGGCAAGGCAGCGAGTGCTGCACGGCTGCCGCTGACTGTAATCGAGGAAGGACCCAGGCTTACGCGCAGAACGTCACAAAATGACGTGCTGCGTCATCACATTGGCGATCACCACATTGTTTTCGCGAGTTGGCCGTGGCGGTTTCAGCAAACGCCGATGCGCTGACCGACGAGCACCGGCTGCTGCGGCTGCAGCGCATCCAGCGTCGCCATGCCCGCGGGCATCAGCAGGATCACGGTGGAACCCATATTGAAGCGGGCCATTTCGGCGAACCGCTCCAGCGTGATGTTCTGGCCCTCGAAC
>CAIKJM010000326.1 GCA_903827735.1 uncultured Rhodanobacter sp.
ATCGGGAAAGTTGCCGACCGGTACGCGTGAACCACCCAGCGCGACCGCAGCGATCACCAGGACGAACGCCGCGATATTGATATTGCGCTGCCGGTTGAGGACCAGATTGCCCAGCGACAGTGCGCCAGCCATCAGCAGGGCGCCGAACAGCGCCTGACGCAGCAGGTCCACCGAATACTTCGCGCGCAGCTCCGGCGTGGTCAGGTACTGTGGAAAGTGAAATGCCAGCACGCCGAGCAGACACAGGATCGCCAGCGACATGGCGATCGCAGTGGTCACCATCGCCTTGCCCGGTTCGAGCTCGCCGCTGCCGCGGAACATCTCCCTGGTATCGTCGACCACCACGCCAAGACGTTCGGCCGGTGCCATCACGGCGGCGTCGATCAGCTTGTGCGCGAACTTGCGTCGTGAGGGATGCGTCATCAGCTGTCCTGCGTCAAAGGGTGCATACGAGGTGGTCTATCCGGCCTTCGGCGCATGGTAGCGCCAAGTTCGATCGGCGCGCGTGTCGGCGCCCGCCGTCTTCCGCTGATGGCCAGGCTTGCGGGAGCGGGCTTTAAGCCGCAGGATTTGACCATATCTCTTCAGTCCCACCGCATCAGTAACGGCAGAAACCCATGGATTCATTGCTTGCCCAGGCCGAACGCCGGCTGCTCGCTCCGGGCGGCATCGCCGCCACCGACCTCGACCGCGTGTTCAATCAGCTGATGGGCCCGTCGATCGACGCGGCCGACCTGTATTTTCAGCATTCGCGCAGCGAGTCGTGGCTGCTGGAAGAGGGCATCGTCAAAGACGGCAGCCATTCGATCGAGCAGGGAGTGGGCGTACGTGCCATCAGCGGTGAAAAAACCGGTTTTGCGTATTCCGATGAAATCGTCATGCCGCAGCTGCTGGACGCCTCGCGCGCCGCGCGCGCGATCGCCCACGATGGCAACGGCGCTGGCAAGCCGCTGGCATTGAACGGCGCGCGCCAGCTTTATCCTGCCATTGACCCAGTCGACAGCCTGCCCAACCCGGAGAAGATCGCGCTGCTGCGCGAGGTCGATGCGTACGCGCGCTCGCGCGATCCGCGCATCAAGCAGGTCATCGTCAGTATCGCCGCCACCATCGACACGATTCTTATCGCCGCCTCCGACGGCACGCTGGCCGCCGACGTGCGCCCGCTGGTGCGTTTGAACGTGCAGGTGATCGCCGAGCAGAACGGGCGCCGCGAGCAAGGGCATTCCGGCGGCGGTGGTCGGTATGGCTACGGCGAGCTGATCGAGAACGGCCGCGCGCTGGCTTTCGCCGACGAAGCCGTGCGCCAGGCGCTGGTGAACCTCGATTCGGTCGACGCGCCGGCCGGCAACATGACCGTGGTGCTCGGTCCGGGCTGGCCCGGGGTGTTGCTGCACGAAGCGATCGGCCACGGGCTGGAGGGAGACTTCAATCGCAAGGGCAGCTCGGCGTTCTCCGGCCGCATCGGCCAGCGCGTGGCGGCGAAGGGTGTGACCATCGTCGACGATGGCACTCTGCAGGGTCGCCGTGGTTCGCTCAGCATCGACGACGAAGGCACGCCGACCGAGTGCACCACGCTGATCGAGGACGGCATCCTCAAGGGCTATATGCAGGACAAGCTCAATGCGCGCCTGATGGGCATGGCGCCCACCGGCAACGGTCGTCGCGAGTCGTTCACCTCGCTGCCGATGCCGCGCATGACCAACACCTACATGCTCGGCGGCCAGCACGATCCGGCCGAGATCATCCGCTCGGTCAAAAAGGGTCTGTACGCGCCGAATTTCGGCGGCGGGCAGGTCGACATCACCAGCGGCAAGTTCACCTTCAGCGCCAGCGAGGCCTACCTCATCGAGGACGGCAAGATCACGCGTCCGGTGAAAGGCGCCACGTTGATCGGCTCCGGTCCGGAAGTGCTCAACCGTGTGTCGATGATCGGCAACGATATGAAGCTCGACGAAGGCGTCGGCGTCTGCGGTAAGGACGGGCAGAGCGTGCCGGTCGGCGTGGGCCAGCCGACCCTCAAGATCGACGGCATGACGGTGGGTGGCACGGCGTCTTGACGCTCAGGGATGCGCCGCACGGGAACTTGGCTTGATGATTGTTGGGAAGAAGGTTCGACGTTCTGAGAATGCGTGGCGGCGCTAGCTGCCACAGCGGACGGTGTTTTTCGGACCCGTCAAAGCCTCATCAACGTATCGCAATCTTCAGAATCGTTTTCAGCGTTGATGAAATTGGCATCCCACCGCGACAGTATTCTTCTTCGAACGAGATCAAAGGGCGTGATCACGTCCTTTCGTTCTGGAAATCGTCTGATGTTGGCTGCCTGTAGCGCAAGAATATCCCTGTCCTGATTAGCAACTTTACGAATCAGCGGCCATACGAATAATCGAACGGCCCACGCTGGCGCCCAACGTCCATCGACATGAAGCGTACCGAAAACTTCGGTTTGTGTGCTCGACTGCGGCGAAACATGGATGGATATGCGAACACGGCTGCCGTTGCTGTAACCGTAGTCCAGCTGGATGGTGCCAGGCTCGTAGAAATGCGCGCGCTCGAATGCGCGCGGTGATTCGAAAAGCCGGTAGATCAATCCGGACTGCTGCGCGTTACCCTTGTAGTCGACCGTAAACCCGTCGTCGGTTGAACCGCACGATGCCACCGTATCGCGCCGTGCGGCGTTAAAGCGGATCAAGCCGCGGTGGACGAAATGCGTGTGAAGGGGGTCGAGTACGTTTTCCAGAATGTCCGCTGCCCCTGCGGACCAGGTCGATTGCCACATGAATCGCCGGCTCTCCTCGGCGAGGTGCTGGATAGGTAGGGGGATACGCGTGTCGCTGTCCTGCCTGAGCCGTGCCCAGACGAGGCTTCCGTTTTCCAGCACATCGATCGTGCGGGCACGAACATTGGGCAGACAATTTCCTGCGGGCATGCCCGGTAGTTCAACGAGCGTACCCGCTGGATCAAAACGCCAGCCGTGATAGGCGCATTGCAGCGTGCCGTCCACAACGCGTCCGGCCGAAAGGGGAACCTGCCGATGCGGACAACGGTCCTCGTAGCCGACGATGTTTTTCCCGTCCACTCTCGCGAGAACGATGGGTCGATCGAGCAGTATCGCTGCGACCGGTTTTCTACCGATGCCATCCGCACGTGCCACCACAAACCATTGCTGGTACAACGCCGCAGGCCAGGAAGTCATAGCTTGTATCGCTTCATGATGGGAATGCCTAGTTGACGCGTCGCTGTGCCGAGAATTTTGAGCGGAAGCTGCATTCGTCGGGGTAGGTGCCTCGCGAATACCGCACTGTATTCAATGGCCGGTTCGCCGCCGCGCAGTCGTTTGAAATGCGCCGCACCTGCACTGAGGTTGACTTGGCATTTGTCTGAAACGGCTTGGCGCATTATGAGCGCCATGAGCATGCGATACAGTCCAAGCTTTGGCGGTAATGACGTGTTGTAACCAACAATGGGCGACGTCAAAAGATTGCCGAAACGGAGCAGGCCCACAACACCCTGGAGCACGCCGGCGTCATCGCGAATGCCGCTGAGTTCCAGCAGGCCTGCATGCGACCAGGATTTGATGAGTGTCCATCCATAAGATGGGTTGAGCGCGGAGTACTTGTGCATGTACAAGTACGCGTAGAGCTCGGCGATTCGCCGAAAATCCGCGTCGTCGAATTCGCGAGTGATGCGATGAGCCAGATCACTTCGGTGCAAGAGCACAAGGTCACGTTTCAAATTCGTCCGGTGAAGTGCAAGGTCGGCAACATCCTCGAACAAATAGACCTGGCGGCTAGGTATCAGGATGCATCCGCGGTCGGACAGCGCCCGCAGCCAGTCGGCGTGGTGGGCAGTGTTGAGTGAGCGGAACCAGACGGCATGCGTAGGCCAGCGTTGCATCGACTGGGCCAGAATCTGATCAAGTCCAATCCCATCCAGGTCGGGATATGCATTGGTGGAAACCAGCCAGTTGTTTATTGCCACCGCCCGATCAATCGATGCGTGGCGTAGCCAACGTCCAAAGCCGCTGGCCAGACCTTTCAACGGCGGCTTGATCACCGGATGGCCGAAACGCTCGACCTCTTCCAAGGCGTAACTTGCATACGTCGTCAAAGGCGAACAGACCCACGCGTTATCCGGCTCGGCGTCGTTAACCGTTACAGGGAACAAGACGCCACCCGCTTCGATGGCATCAACCTCCGTCCGTACATTGGCAATAAAGGCCTGCGTGGGTTGTTGCCTGTGGATACTCAGATACGCCGCTGCTTTTGCATTGAACTCGTTGAGATTCACGACGGGGGCGATAGTCATAGCGCAGCCAATGCTTCGCCGTCCCATTCCGTGTCATGGGTCGCTGCCTGACGCAGACTGCAACGATCCCGTATCGCGAGCCGGGCATAAGAGCCCAGGTCCATCAGTCCTCCCAAAAAGGGCAGCCGGTCATCGGGTACCGCAATCACATCACGCCCGCGCCGGAAATCCTGCCACCAGGGACGGACCGCCAGATGACGCAGCGCTTGCGCACCACCCGCAGCCAGCATCACAGCTGAAATCATCCGTGCGGCCTGCGTGCCCGGAACGACACAGTGGGTCGCCGTGCCTGCCAGCGCCGCTGGCAAGCCATCGTCCAGTCCGAACAAATGCACCCCGCTGACTGCACGAGGATTGCATTCAAGCACCTGCACCTCGCCGCTGTCGGCTTCGACCCAATCGAATGATAGTTGCCCGCTGTAATCCATCTTGCGTGCGAAGGCCTCAACAAAGTCTTGAATGGCTGATGATGGACAGGCTTCAAAAAAGAAACTGGAGCTACCCTTGAGCCGATAGCTGGGACGATAGGTGACATGTGCCAGCAGGCGCCCGCGGTCAACCACGCTGTAAGAGCATAGTTCGCGTCCGTAACAAAAACGCTGGACGACCCAGCGCCCGGGAATGTCGAACGGCGGGGCATCCTTTGGGATGCCGTGCGGGTGCAGGCGCACATGTACACCGAAGCGCGAGTATTCCGGTTTGAGGACCACGGCATCTGTACCCGCCCAGATCCGCGCCTGTTCAAGCGTTTCCACACACGCACTGTCGGGAACGACGGCACCACAGCCTTGCGCTGCTTCAAGGAAGCGCCATTTACTGTGAAGCGTATCCATCGTATCGAATACGCCGACGGGGATGCGCACGGATTCCGGCAACAGCGGCCGATAGCGCGAAAGGTAAAAGACTTCCTCGCACGTCGGTACGACGAGATCAATGCGGTGAGTCCGTATCGCCTGGCAGAGGGCGGCAATGTAGGCCTGAGTTGCAAACCGCGCTGACGGTAGTCTCACCGTGGAAGTCACTGAACGAGACCACCCAGAGATCCTGCACGGAATGCTATCGGCGATGGTCACGGTCCAGCCTTGATGTGCAAAACGTCGCGCGTGGTCCAGCGCAGCGGGAGCGCGCCCACCTAAGATAAGTACGTTAGACATGGTGTCTCCCGGGCATGTCGATCAGACGGCGAACCCGTCGGCATTTCTGCAAGGCCAGACCTCCCGCCCATGCGCCGAACTCGATGTGAGGCGCGACCGCTTTGGCGCGCTGGGTGCACTGCGCCAACGCAAGCTGGATACCTTGCCGGTCCACCGATGTGGGAGTAGGGCTAATGCCGACGCGTAACGTTGTCGGACCGGACTGTTCTATCTGATAGTCATTCGCTGACGGCATCGCATTAAGCAGTGCGCGCGAGAGGACGTCTGGGAACACGGGCACGACGCCGATACCAGCGGCCTTCGGTAGCCACACGATATCGTCTTCTCTACCCTCGATCCGATCGATTGCGATAAACGGTGAACCGCAAGAACATGGCTGCTCGCGCTCAATCAAAATGTCGTTGAGACGATAGCGGATGACCGGCTGTGTACTGCGATGAAGATCCGTGATGATCGGGGCAAAACGACGCGTCGAGCGATCAATCCAGTCTTTCTCAAAAATGAGGCAATCTTCGTTGAGGTGAATAACGCCCTGCGCGCACGTATGGCCTAAAAATCCTTCGGTGGCCTGATAGATCTGTTCAATAGACACACCAAAAACATCGGTCACGCGCGAGGCATCGACCGGGTCAAGGACTTCCGCTGCCGCGATGATGCGAGAGGGGCAAAGCTGTATTTGCCTGGACTTCACGGCTTCGGCAACCAAGGCGATCACGCTCGGCGGGCCGACAAGAATCGACGGTTTGAAATGCTCCAGCTTCGCAAGCACCTCATCAAATGGCATTGCCAGATCAAAGTACTGAAAGTGGAGACGCATGCCTCCGGAAAGGGTCTCATAAAGGTTGCTTCCTGCCCGCAACATCAATGCGATTCTTGCGGGCGCAAAAATACCTGCCGGAAGCATCTTGGCAAGCAGTGTGCCTGCCCAGCGGGTTCTCTCGGATCGACTCGCGAGGAAAATGCCGCGTGCACCGGACGTACCCGTCGACATGCCGACGGAAATGCCTTGTAGTGTGGGATTGAAGTCACGCGTACGCTCCGCCTCTTCGGCAACTCGCAGCGCGGCATCCAGCATGATTTGCAACGTGTTGATCTCGTCGAAATGCTTCATCCACTGCTGCTTGTCGATGATTGGATAATCGTGAAAGGGTCGATGGGCATAGGGTGCGTAGAAAGGTGACTTTGTCAGTACGAAGTTTTCCAGGTGGCGCCATGACTTCTGCTGATGGTTCACCACATCGGCACGGCTCCGAAACCTAGGCAGTCGGGCCAAAGCGTATTGCCAAAGTACTCCCACGCCTTCTGCCAGACGGCTCACCGCAGCCTCCATTCACTGCAATGCGAAGGTAGTATGCGAATCTCGGGCGACGTGATCGCGAGCCGATGAAGTCGTTGCAACGTTTGACGATAGATTTTTGTATTTCCCAGCCACGCAGTAACCAGCGAGGGGGGGGGCACTCCTTCGCGTATCGCCTGTGACGACCATGCGGCGTCAGCAATCAGGAATATGAACTGTCCGTTCCTGTCCTCGAAAAAAAGGCCGTATTGGCCAGCCGCGTGACCCGGCAATGACACCGCGAGCATGCTCGCATCGCCAAAAATGTCGTGCCCGTAACCGAACTCGATCAATGCGGGAGGCAAATTGCGCAGCGGAGCATCTTCAATCCAGCTGACACGTTCGACAAAATTATCGGGAAGCAGCTTTGGCAGTAACCCTATTCGGAGCGAACCCAGACGGGTACGCAAACGAAGATCTTCCCATGCCGCGCGGGAACAAATAAGCGAAGCTTCGGGAAAATCCAACAAGCCGCCGACATGGTCGCCGTGGAAATGGGATAGCACGATGTGCTTGATATCGCCGGACGATACGCCTGCTCGACTCAACTGCGAACGCAGTGATCCGCTTTCCTTCAATTGCACGGGGGTGACTGTGCGGTAGAGCCGCTCCGGAAGATGCTTCGTCGCATGTAGGAAGTGCTCCGAGTAACCCGTATCAAAAAGTATATTTCCCTGCTGCGGATGATCGAGGAAAAACGTCAATGCAGGAAAACGCGCTGCTGCGAGTGGCGCGCCCCATCGAGTCGCGCATTCGGCATGCGTGCAATATCCCGCTTCATAGATACGCCATTCAATATTGGGCACAAGACCTCCACCACTGCGCAAAACGGGCGATTCCCTCGTTAACGCTGATCGTCGGCGCGTAGCCCAGCTGCTGCCGCGCCGCGGAAATATCCAGCGTCTGCGAGTAGCCGAGGACGCCCACACCATAGCGACTCAAGCGTGGCTCTGGATGTCCCGGCAGGGCATTGGCAATCGCCTCGGCAGCGCCACCAAGAACGATCGCAACATTGCGCGGTAATGGAATCATTCTTACTTTCAAATCCAGTGCGCTAAAAAGACGGTGCAACAAATCACGCACATGCATGGATTCACCATTGGTAATGTTGAATGCGCGACCGTCCCCAGGCACGGTGGATTCCATGCTTGATTGCACAGCAGCTACGACGTTGCCTACATAGGTGACATCGATCAATGCTTTTCCGTCGCCAATCGTGGGAAACCAGCCGCGTTTCGCCAATCCAAGCAGGCGCGGGAATATGGCCCTGTCGCCCTCACCGAACACGGCTCTCGGCCGAAGAATGAGTGCGGGAAGCCCTGCCGATGCGGCCTCCCTCACACATTGCTCGGCCATCCATTTTGTTTCGGCATAGGCGTTGATCCAGCGGCGCGGCGGCTTAAAGGCCTCGGCTGTATTGAGCTGATCGCCAAAACGAAAATAAATGCTTGGCGATGAGAAATGAATGAGACGTCGAACGCCCGATTGCCGCGACGCATCCAGTAGACGTTTCGTTGCACGCACGTTTGCCGCCATGAATTGTTCGCGCCTCCCCCAGGGCGATGACAGCGCAGCGCAATGGATGACAATCTCTGTGCCGTCGGTCAACGGCAGCACGGCGTCAGTCGAAAGATCGACGATGCGGGTGCGTAAGCCCTCGCGGGTAAGGATATCGAGTCGGCTCTTGTCCCGACCTGTTGCAATCACGTGATGCCCCTGCGCGTGGAAATGCCTGGCCACATGAGAGCCAATAAATCCCGAGGCGCCGGTTACCAGAATGCGTGTCATGACCTAGTACCTCATCACGGCGCCGCCGAAGGACAGCCCGGCTCCAGAGCCCACCAGCGCGATCAAGTCGCCCCGCCTGACGCGACCGCTAGTAATGGCGTGATGCAGCGTGACTGGAATGGATGCTGCCATTTGATTGCCGCGGTTTGCCAATACACGCACCAGCATTTTGGAGGGAAATCCTAATGCGGCTTCCAGATGATCGAGCCCTTTGGCGCTTGCCTGGTGCGGGACGATGCAAGCCAGTTGTCCCAGCGCGACTTGGGCGCGTTGGAATAAACGATCAAGGAAAGCGGGCAGCCTTTGTGCGGCCATCCGGTAGGTCGCCCGCCCCTCCATTTCGAAACAGGCACCGCGAAGGAATTGCTCCATATCGGTGCGTGGGCGAATGCGCGTTCCGCCGGATCTCACTTGGCACAGGTCGGCTCCGACCGAGAACGTCTCGAAATGGGTGCCCAAAATCTCGGAGTCTTCCGCTTCGGTTGTCTGTCCGAGCACCACGGCAGCGGCGCCGTCACCAAACAGCATGGCGGTTTCCGGGTCGTCCGGGCGAAGGCCCGCCGACGCAATTTCGCTGGATACGATGAGTACGCGACGATAACGGCCCGCGGCCATCGCGGCGCTCAACAGGTCCAGTGCAGCAATAAAGCTCAGGCACGTGGCGTTGATGTCGAATGCCGGAATGCCGCTTTCTCCGAGCCCGAGCTGACGCTGAATCAGCACAGCCGAACACGGTATCGCCTGCTCCATGACGCTGCATGCTGAGACGATGCAGTCAAGTTCGTGCGCTTCCATACCAGCCGCTTCAAGCGCGGATTGTGCGGCAGCGGCGCCCATGAACGACGACGTTTCGCCTTCGTCGGCGTAGTAGCGCCGCTCGATGCCTGCGTGCCTGAGCGTCCAGCCTGGAGTCTTTGCCCACCGTTTATCGAGTGCGTGCGACTCGACGCATGTTCCGGGAAGATGCTCACCCGTGCCAAGAATCCTGATGCGAAGCGGTTTATTGATTGTTGCCATTTGCATAATCCTTGCCCCTGAATGCATCCGTTGCGGTGAAGCGTGCGGGCTGCAGACAACCGGATGCAAATCGGAATGCCAACGGCACACTTCGTGAGCCCGTGGGTATCATATATTGATACGCATGGGCTCTAGGGAAGATCAGAGATGGCTGGATCGGCGGCAGTCGTACAAGCAATTCGCGCCATTCTCCGCGAGCGCGGCATGACGTATCGCGACCTCGCCGACCTGATGGGTCTCAGCGAACCGACAGTTAAGCGAGACCTTGGTCGAGGCGATTTTTCGCTAAGCCGGCTTGATCGCATTTGTGATGTTCTAGGCGTCACGGTTGGTGACCTTGTACGCAATGATCGTCCGCTAGCGAATACGCTGACCGAGCTCAGTCAAAAACAAGAGGTCGCGCTCACCGTCGACTCCAAGTTACTGCTGATTACCTATCTAATCGTGAACGACTGGCGATTCGGTGAAATGATGTCAACGTATCGCATTGACGAGAACGAGCTGATATCGCTGTTGTTGAAATTGGACAAGCTGCGCATCATTGAGTATCGCCCACCGCGCCGCATCAAGAAATTAACTGCGCGCAACTTTTCTTGGCGCAAGGATGGGCCTGTGCAGGCGTTCTTTCTTACCCGCGTTTTACCGGACTACTTCAATAGCTCCTTCGATGGTGTGGGTGATGCATTCCACTTCGTCGGAGCCACTCTTTCGGAAGCGTCTCGCGCACGCATGAAGGTCGCCATCGAACATCTTGCCGAGGAGTTTGAAGATCTGGCGCGCCGGGATTCGAGGCGTCCACTCGATGCTAGGAGTGGCTGCAGCGCGGTCATTGCCTTCAAAAAGTGGGAGTTTTCAGATTTCACTTTGCTAAGGCGATAGGTTTTTCTGGTGTCTTCTGTCAGTCGAGCTGTTTATAGAGTGGCGCGGGGTTCAAAACGAGTTGACCGGCCATCACGTTCCGTCATGATGATAAAGCGAAAGATTATTTTGACCCCGCGTACTCAACGTTGATACTCGGCGTTCACGGCTCCGTTATGCGATGGCAGAGCTCCGGGCAGTCAGTTTTGGCCGTGCGTTTGCCATCGCCGCATCCGCCGCTGCTTTCAGTCAGGGGTTTCAGTGATGAATCAAGTGAAGATCGAATTGCCCGGAACGGTTCAACCTTCCACTGATGTGGCGGCAAAGACAGTGGGTGGCAGTTTTTTTTCCAACGAAGATTGGTGGTCCGTATGGGTGGGCCTGCTGCTGGTGGCCGTAGCGTGGCTCGCCTTTGCTTCGGGCAGCAGCATCAAGTGGCTGGCTTCGGCGCCGACGAAATGGACTAGCCTCGCGCAGGCTGGAGCCGATCTCACCGCGCATGTGCCGAATTACGTCGCGCTGTTTGTGGTGTTTGCCGTGCTGTTTGGCGTGGCCCTGGCGGTGCTGAAGCAGCGACTCGCGCACTTTTTGCCGGCATTCTTGATTCTGTTTGTGGTCTCGCTGCTGATTTTTGAAGTCGCCGCGTGGACGCAGGCCTCGCACTACAACCTCGAGGCGCCGCTGGTGGCGCTGCTGCTCGGTCTGATCGTGTCGAATCTGGTACGCCTGCCGGCATGGTTCCAGGCCGGTTTGCGGGTGGAGTTTTTTATCAAGGTCGGCATCGTGCTGTTGGGCGCGACGCTGCCGTTCACGCTGCTGGTGTGGGCCGGGCCGGTCGCGGTAGGACAAGCGACGGTGGTGTCGCTGCTGACTTTCTTCGTGATCTTTTTCAGCGGCCGCGCGCTGGGGCTGGATCGTCGCTTTGCCGCCGTGCTCGGCGTGGGCGGTGCGGTGTGCGGCGTGTCGGCGGCTATCGCGATTGCCGGCGCGGTACGCGCCAAACGCGAGCAGGCATCGGTGGCGATTACCCTGGTGGTGCTGTGGGCAATCGTGATGATTTTCGTACTGCCGTTCGCGTCGCATGCGCTGGGCCTGTCGACCGGCGTGGCCGGTGCGTGGATCGGCACGTCCGAATTTGCCGACGCGGCCGGTATCGCCGCGGCGCAAGCTTACGGCGACATCGCGCGCAACGCCGGTGGCGTGATCACCGGAGCACCGGAGGCGGCCCTGCAAAACTTCACCCTGATGAAAGTTGTGGGGCGCGATATCTGGATCGGCATCTGGGCATTCGTGCTGGCCTGGGTAGCCACCACGCGCTGGGACGCTTTCGACGATGGCGTGCAGGTCAGGAAAGTGGACGCCGGCGAAATCTGGGCCCGCTTTCCGAAATTCGTGATCGGCTTTGTGATCGCCTCGGCGCTGATCACCTGGGTCGCCAGCGGTTACTCGCTGGCCGATTACCGAAAGGTGGTGACGCCGGGTCTGGTGGCACCGATCACCGCGCTGCGCACCTGGGCGTTTACCTTTTGCTTTCTCAGCATCGGTTTGACCACGCGGCTGGGTTCGTTGAGCAAGACAGGCTGGAAGCCGTTTCTCGCCTTCACGGCGGGCGTGGTGGTCAACATCATCATCGGCTACGTGATGTCGGTTCACGTGTTCGCTGGGTATTGGGACAGCGTGGGGCACTGATGCAGGCGTTGCCCGTGGTTGTCGAGAACAGAGTGCCTCCTGTGCAGGACGCGCGGGTGGCTGTTTCGCGCTGTGGCGACTGCCGCTATCGCCTGGACGATCGCCTGGCGATCGAGCAGCGCGTTGCCGGGCTGGCCGTGTTCGGCTCGGCTTATGGCGCAAGCATCGGAGCAAGCAGGCTTTGTGTCTTGCATGACCGGCTGGTGTCGCCGGACGACCGCTGCGCGGGGTTTGTGCCGATCACGATCCTTGCGGCACCAGTCAATCAAGGCTGAGCCTGCGTGATGCGCTTACGCGTGTGTGTCGTCGCCCTCGCCGTCGGTCTTTGCGATATCGCCAGCGTCGTCCTGCTTGGTTGCCGCCAGATCCTTCAATAGCTGAAAAATCTCGCGATACGCGCGGGGCGGCTTGTTCGGCGTTTCTTTCTCTAGGCGCGCTTTGCGCACCAGCGAGCGCAGGTGCTGGCGGTCGACCTGCGGGTGTTCGTTGATCAGTTCGGAGAGTGCGGCTTCTTCCTCATTGATCAGGCGGTCGCGCATCGCTTCGAGCCGATGCATGGCGGCGTTTTCCTGACGCTGCTTCTCGCGATTCTCGCCGAGTTCGGCGCGTACCGAGGCGAACACTTCGTCTTCATAGCGGCGCATAACTTTGGCGAGAAAGGCGAGCTGTCGTTTGTGCGCGATGTGCGCAGTGATGTTGCGTGTGCGGGTGATTTCCTCGCGCACGTCGTCGGGCAGCTCGAGCTTGGCCAGCCGGCTGGGCTGCATGGCGACCAGCTGGCTCGCCAGCGCCAGTACGGCCAGCGCCTCACGGCGCTGCTGGGTGCGGCTGGGACCGTAGTCTTCTTCGTCGAGTTCGGTCTGGTTACGGCTGCGGCTCGGGCTCACGGTTTCAATTCCAGGATGGGGCGTTGGGTGATCAGACTTGCGGGTGGCGATCGCTGGCTGTGTCGGACGGGTCGGCCTGTTCGAGCGCGAACCGCGGAATCGGCTCGCCGTCCAGTTCGATCGTTTCGACGAACATGGCCGCCGGGCGCACCCAGAGGCCGTAATCGCCGTACAGCGCCTGATAGACCACCAGTGGCTCCATCGTTTCACTGTGCTGCGCGGTGCCCAGCACGCGGTAGCGCTGGCCCTTGTAGTGGCGATAAGTGCCGGGAACGGGTGTCATGCGGGTTCTCCGCGGCTCTTTTCATTTCGCCGCGGCGACCCCATCTGAGGGTCTCACCCCGTTTCGGGATCGCGTGGAATGGCAGGCCGGCTTTAGCGAGCCACTATTCTACGCGTCAAACCCTCAGGAAGCCCAACGTGAGCGAACTCGTTACCCGCCAGAACGCCATCGATCAGAACGCAGTCAGTCAGGACCGTAGCCTGGAAGAACTCGATCGCCTTTCCGAGCTGGCCGAGGACGTGATCCGTCGCGCCCGCGCCGCCGGTGCCAGTCAGGCCGAGGTCGCTGCCAGCATAGACAGCGGGCTGAGCGTCAACGTGCGCCTGGGCGAGGTGGAAACGGTCGAGCACACGCGCGATCGCGGTTTCGGTCTGACCGTGTACTTCGGCCAGCGCAAGGGCTCGGCCAGCACGGCCGACCTGCATCCCGATTCGATCCAGGCCACGCTCGATCAGGCGTGCGCGATAGCGCGCTATACCGAAGCCGATCCCGCATCGGGTCTGGCCGAGGCGTCGCGCATGGCGACGCAGTTTCCCGATCTCGATCTGTGGCATCCGTGGGATATCGACACCACGCGGGCGATCGCGCTGGGTATCGAAATAGAGGATATCGGCCGCGCGCATGCGGGCATCACCAATTCGGACGGGACCAGCGTGCAGGCTGGGCAGGGCGTGTCGGTGTACGCCAACTCTCACGGCTTTATTGGGCGCGAGCGCGGCACTCGGCACTCGCTGTCGTTGGCGCTTATCGCCGGCGACGAAGCGGGCATGCAGCGCGATTATTGGTACGACAGCGTGCGCCGCGCGGATCACTTCATCAGCGCCAAGGCGCTGGCCGATCGCGCCGCCGAACGCACGCTGGCGCGCCTGGGCGCGCGCAGCCTGTCGACGCGGCAAAGTCCGGTGCTGTTTCCGCCGGAGCTGGCGCGCGGACTGATCGGGCATCTCCTCGGCGCGGTGAGCGGTGGCGCGCTGTATCGCCGGGCCAGTTTTCTACTGGATCACGTCGGCCAGCAGATCATGCCGTCATGGCTGAATATCAACGAGCGGCCGCACCTGATCGGCGGCCAGGGCTCGGGCAATTTCGACGCCGAAGGCGTGGCGACGCGCGATAGCTCGCTGATCGAAGGCGGGGTGCTCTCGCGCTATATTCTAGGCAGCTACTCGGCGCGCAAGCTCGGGCTGGAATCCACCGGAAACGCGGGTGGTATACACAATCTGATCGTCGAGCCCGGTAGCGTAGACAATTCCAAGGAGGACTTCGCTGCGCTGCTGAAGCGTATGGGTACCGGGCTGCTGGTGACCGAGCTGATGGGCCAGGGCGTGTCGACCATTACCGGCGATTACTCGCGCGGCGCGGCGGGTTTCTGGGTCGAGAACGGCCAGATCGCCTATCCGGTGGAAGAAATCACGATTGCCGCCAATCTGCGCCAAATGTTCACCGGTATTCTCGCTGTCGGCGCGGATGTCGATGCACGCTCGGCTGTGCTTACCGGCTCCATTCTTGTTGATCGGATGACTATCGCCGGCGAGTAGTTCAAGGGTCATCTTGCGGTCGCTGGCCGCAAGGTCGAAGATGGCGCCAGCAAGCTTTTGCGGTACCACCACCAGGGAGAGCAGGGGCCATGAGTACACCGTCCGATCAGTTTTCGCCGATACCGCCGGAACCGCCCGTAGGCGTCCGGTCCACCGATGATAAGAACCTGGCGATGCTGACGCATCTGTCGGGTGTGATTCTGAGCATCGTCGTGCCGCTCATCATCTGGCTGATGAACAAGGATCGGCCCGAAAAGGCTTATCTCGTGAGTGAGGCCAAGGAAGCGCTGAACTTCCAGATCACCGTGCTTATCGGTTACGTCATCTGCTGGATTCTCACCATCATCATCATTGGTGCTTTCCTCACCTGGCTGCTGTGGATTGCGAATCTGGTGTTCTGCATCATCGCTGCCGTGAAGGTCAGTGCCGACGGAAGTTATCGCTATCCGTTTGCGCTGCGCCTGGTGAGCTGAGCGACCGAATCTTCAATGTTTGAATGAAAGAAAAAGCCCGCTGAGCGGGCTTTTTCTTTGGACGGCTGGATGGCCAAACTCAGCTGTTGCGATGCGCTGCGTACAGCGCAAGCTCCTGCAGCAATGAGCCGGACGTGCCCAGAGGTGCGATAGCGGATAGCGCGAGATCGGTCAGCTCGCGCAAGCGATCACGCGATGCATTCAGACCGATAATCGATGGAAACGTAGGCTTGTCCGCGGCGGCATCTTTGCCGGCGGTCTTGCCGATGATGGTGGCGTCTCCCTCGACGTCCAGAATATCGTCGCGCACTTGGAATGCCAGGCCAACGGCGTCGGCATAGCGGTCGAATAAGGCCAATGTCGCCGCATCGGCCCCCGCTGTCAGCGCGCCGAGCTTTACCGATGCGCGGATGAGCGCGCCGGTCTTGCACGCGTGCATGTGCTCCAGTTCGGCGAGGCTAAGCGTGCGGCCGACGGCGGCCAGATCCAGCGCCTGCCCGCCGGCCATGCCCTCCGCGCCGCAGGCGCGGCCAAGCACCCGCTGCTTTTTCATACCGATCGCGTCATCGTCGGCAGCGTCGCTGAGTATCTCGAACGCCAGCGCCTGTAACGCGTCCCCGGCCAGAATCGCCATCGCTTCGCCGAACACGATGTGGCAGGTCGGGCGGCCTCGGCGCAGCGCATCGTCATCCATCGCCGGCAGGTCATCGTGCACCAGCGAATAGGCGTGAATTAGCTCCACCGCGCAGGCGGCAGCGTCGAGCGAAGGTCCGCTTTCGCCAAGTGCCTGCGCCGCGGCATAGACCAGCAGAGGTCGCAGGCGTTTGCCGCCACCGAGCACGGCATAGCGCATCGCACCGTGCAGGGCGGCGGGCGATTGTTCGGCGGACGGTAGCCGCTGTTCCAGTGCGCGCTCGGCGCGGGTGATCAACGCCTTGAGGGCGGGGCCCAGCTCAGATTTCGGGTTCAAACGGTTCGGCGCTCTCGGGGGCGTCGGGATCAAGCAGCAGGCGCACGCGCAGTTCGGCTTTTTCCAGCGACTGCTGGCAGTGACGGTACAGGCCGATGCCGCGTTCGAACGAGGCCAGCGACTCGTCTAGGCTCATCTCGCCGCCTTCCATCTTGGCAACCAGCTGTTCGAGCTCGTCCAGCGAGTGCTCGAAGTCCACGGCGGGTGGCGTCTTGGTGGAAGCGGAAGCGGTCTTGGCCATGGACAGCAAAGCTAACCGAGTGACCGCGCGGAATCAATCGGTTAGGCCATCGAAGGTGCGCACGTGTGATGACGTCAACGCGCAGGCGACCAGCATGCCCGGGTGCCTGCCTGCTCGAAGATAAGTTTGCCTCGTTCGCTAAGCCACCGATCGGCCACGCCGACAATGTCAGTGCCGATATACAGCAGCGGCACGCCAGGGCGTCGCCACGGGGGGATCATGGCCTGCTGGAACAGGTCGCGCAGTTCGCGCGTGTAGGCATCGCCGGCCGGTTTGATGCGTTCGCCGCCCCGACGCAGGCGCACCTGCATTGGCTCGGCCAGGCGAACCTCGGTATCGACCAGCGACAACGTGCCGCCATCGGGCAGCGCCAGCGATTCGCCGCGCCATGTCGCTTGCCAGGTCTCGTCAATGATGGGGGCCGGTGCATGTGCCCATAGCCGCCCGCGCCAGATATGCAGTTCGGCGCCGCGCCATTGCACGCATGGCTGCTGCCCCGCACGCGCGCCGCACTGATGCTCGATCTGTTGGCGTTGGGCGGTGGTCGGCGCCGGCAGACTGAGCCCATGCAGCCAGTGATCGAGCAGCGGCTCGCGCAGTGCGGGATGCAGAGCAAGCCATCCTGCCGCATCGAGCGTATGCGCGGCTGGATCGTGCAGCGCGTCGAACGCGGCCAGCCATTGCACTTGCAGCGCGTCGGCGGCGGCACGGCTGAGTGCGGCGCTGTGCACGATGGAGTCCACCGCCTGCGGCCATAGACGTTCGAGCCGCGGCAGGATGTAGTGGCGCAGATGATTGCGTGCGAACCGCGTGTCGGCGTTGGATGGGTCGTCGATCGATGGCAGCTGCCGTGCATCGAGATAGTCGCGCAGCTGCTTTCGCGAAAGCTCCAGCAGCGGACGCCACAGCTGGCCGCGCGCGAACGGGCGCAGCGCGCGCATGCCGCCGAGGCTGTCCGGCCCCGCGCCGCGCAGCAGTTTCAGAAGTACCGTCTCGGCCTGATCGTCGCGATGGTGGGCGAGCAGCAAATATTCCCCCTGCCGCAAAGACGATTCAAAAGCCGCGTAGCGCGCGTGTCGCGCGGCAGCTTCCAGCCCGAAGCCTTTGTCGAGTTCGACCTGCACACGAGTCACTTCGCACGGCACGTTCAGCGTTTCGCAAAAGCGCTGGCAGTGCTCGGACCAAGCCGCGCTTTGTGGGTTCATCGCGTGGTCTACGTGCAGCGCACGCAGGCCGCGCGCTCTCGCTACCGGCATGCTGGCCAGCGCATGCAGCAAAGCCGTCGAATCCGGGCCGCCGCTGAAGGCCACGCATAAGGGCGATCCAGGCGTTTGCACCAACGCGGCATCGAGATGCTGCTCTAGCGTGTCGCTCACGGCATGCTGTCGCAAATGCGCAAGTAAGAGGGCTTGCGCTGACAGCTGTACTGCCGCTCGGCGTCGATCAGCAAGGCGAGCTTGGAGGTGTCGTTGGCCATCGGTAGTCCTGATATGGCGTGATCGATGTCAATGCGTAAAAGGGGTGCGATGAACCCGGTTCCTTCGACTGTGCTGGGCACCGCTCAGCTGGAATGGTGCGGGTGTTTCGAGCTTGTCGTTAGCTTCAACGGCGGAAGTTGAGTTCAACCGTCATGCCCGCCGGATCGACTACGAACATCTGCACCTGCGCGCCGTCATCCAGGACCACAGTTCGGTGCGCAACGCCAGCCGACTCCAGGCGTGCGCGGGTGGCTTCCAGATCGGTGCAGGCAAAGGCGACGTGGCTGAAAAAGCCGGTGCCGTGCTGCATCGAATGATCCGCGCCGCCGCTCAGATGCAGTACGGCAGCTTCACCGGCATACAGCCAGTAACCGTGCGATCCGGAGCTCATCGCCGGCCGGAAGCCGTCCCGCAGGCCAACAATGTCGATATAAAACGAGCGCACAGGCTCAAGCAGCTCGGCGGAAACCCGTAGATTGATGTGATCCAATCCGCGCACGCCGGCCATGGGTTTATTCCTGGAACGCGCCGTAGCCGCGCATGCGCTTGTAGCGCAGCTCCAGCAGATCGTTGATCGGCATCGCCTCCAGCTCATCGAGCTGGTTGAGCAGCACGGCCTTCAGGCGCACGGCCATCGAGCGCGGGTTGCGATGCGCGCCGCCCAGCGGCTCGCGCACCACTTTGTCGATCAGGCCGAGCTCGAACAGGCGCGGCGCGGTCATGCCCATCGCCTCGGCAGCATCGCGGGCCTTGTCGGCGCTTTTCCACAGGATCGAGGCGCAGCCTTCGGGCGTGATCACGGAATAGGTTGAATACTGCAACATCAGCGTGCGGTCGCCGACGCCGATGGCCAGGGCGCCGCCGGAGCCGCCTTCGCCGATCACGGTGCAGATGATCGGCACCTTGAGGCCGGCCATTTCGATCAGGTTGCGCGCAATCGCCTCGCTCTGGCCGCGCTCTTCGGCGCCCACGCCCGGGTATGCTCCGGGCGTGTCGATCAGGGTCAGCAGCGGCAGATGAAAGCGCTCGGCCATCTTCATCAGGCGCAGCGCCTTGCGATAGCCCTCGGGACGCGGCATGCCGAAGTTGCGGCGCACCTTGGTCTTGGTATCGCGGCCTTTCTGATGGCCGATGATCACCACCGGGCGCCCGTTGATGCGGCCCAGGCCGCCGACGATGGCGGCATCCTCGGCGTACATGCGGTCGCCGGCCAGCTCGTGGAATTCTTCGCAGATCACGCCGATGTAATCGAGCGTGTAAGGCCGCGCCGGATGGCGCGACAGCTGGGTCATCTGCCACGAATTGAGGTTGCGGAAGATCTCGGCCGTCTTGATCTTCAGCTTTTCGCGCAGACGGTTGACGTCGTCCTCGATATTGAACGCCTGCCCCTGGCTGGCATGGCGCAGCTCTTCGATCTTCGCTTCCAGGTCGGCAATCGGTTGTTCAAAATCGAGGAAGTTAGGGTTCATTCGCGACATTTCGTGGCACAGAGCGGCGCAGTATACCGTTAGACGCGTGAAGGCGAGAACGCGGCCGTACGGCGACCTCGTGGGCAAATGGTCCGCGCGGGAGCAGTGACGCGGCGCTGGGTTACGCTATGGTTCGCGCCAACACGCGCTTTTGCCGGACCCGACCATGCCGATCCAACCGACCATCGACAACAACAAGCTCGACCGCATCGTAGCCGAAGCCCGCCGCAACGCCGAGCAGCGCGAGCTGGGCTATCGCGAGCGGGCGCTGAAAATGTACCCGTGGATCTGCGGCCGCTGCGCGCGCGAATTCACCCGCACCAACCTGACCGAGCTCACGGTGCACCATCGCAACCACGATCACGACTTCAACCCGGCCGATGGCAGCAACTGGGAGCTGCTGTGCGTGTATTGCCATGACAACGAGCATTCGCGCTACATCGACCACGTCCGCGGCGCCGGGTACAGCGTGCAGGAAGACGTCGCGCCGGCGACCGGCAATCCCTTTGCCGACCTGAAGGCGATGATGGAGCGCGGCGGGAAGTAACCCTCGTCGCGGCGTCGTCAGTCGGCCTGCTTGACGATACGCAGCTTCGCCGCCTGCACGCCGGGGAGGGCGCGCACCGTGCGCAGCAGGGCCGGTATCGCATCGACGCGCCAGGCCTCGCTCAGCTCCAGGTCGGCCTGGGCGTTCTGGTTGTGGTAGCCGTGCAGCACCACCGTGGCGCGACCGCCGCGGTAGCCGGCCAGCGCGTTCTGCAGTTTTTCGACGAAGTCGGGTTTCACGCCGTTCAATTTCAGCTGCAGCAGGCGCGCGTGCTTGCGGCAGGCGTCGGTGAGCGAGCTGGCGCTGCGGGCGCGGATCTGAAAGCCGCCGCCGGAGAAATCATCAATGCGCAAACCGCCCTCGACCACCAGCATTTCGTCACGGGTCAACAGCGGCGCGATCTGCTGATACAGCTCACCGAAAAAGCTCACCTCAATGCTGCCGGTGCCGTCCTCGATGCGCACGAAGGCATCGCTGTCGCCGCGCTTGCGCACCGCGGTGACCATGCCGGCGATCGTCCACGGCGTGTCGGGACCACGGCGGAAGCGGTTGCCGTCGTCGTTGTCATTTTTGCGTGGCTTGGGCGGCTGGTAGCGCAGGGCGATTTCGCCGAGCGGGCAGGTCGACAGCTGCGCCAGCTCCTCTTTCCAGGGGTCGGTGGGGTGGCCGGACAGATAATGGCCGAGCGTGTCGCGCTCGCCCTGCAGCAGCTGCTCCAGCGGCCACTCCGGCGCGGTGGGCAGGTCGATATGCACCACCGGCGTCAGCGCACCCGAAGATGCGCCGAACATGTCGTTCTGGCCGGACTGGCGGTCGCGCAGGTGCTGCTCCGCCGCCTTGATCGTATCGGGCAGCTGCAGCATCAGGCTGGCGCGCGTCGGCGCCAGCGTGTCGAGCGCGCCGGAATAGATCAGCGCCTCGAGCACGCGCCGATTGAGCTTGGTCGGATCGACCCGTCGGCAGAAGTCGGCCAGGTCGGTATAGCGACCGTTTTTGCGTTCGGCGACGATGGCTTCGCAGACGCCCTGGCCGACGCCCTTGATCGCGCCCAGGCCGTATTGGATCTTCTTTGACTCGACGGCGACGAACATGTATTCCGACGCGTTGACGTCCGGCGGCTGCACGGTGAGGCCAATCGCGCGCGACTCGTCGAGAAAGATCACCGCCTTGTCGGTGTTGTCCATGTCCGACGAGATCGTCGCCGCCATGAACTCGGCCGGGTAGTGCGCCTTCAGCCACGCCGTCTGGTAGCTGACCAGGGCATAGGCGGCCGCGTGCGACTTGTTGAAGCCGTAGCCGGCGAATTTTTCCATCAGGTCGAAGATTTCGTCGGCCTTGGCGCCGGCCAGGCCGTCCTTCGCTGCGCCGTCGCGAAACTTGGCGCGCTCCTCGGCCATCTTCTTGGCGTCTTTCTTGCCCATCGCGCGGCGCAGCAGGTCGGCGCCGCCGAGCGAGTAACCGCCGACGATCTGCGCCATCTGCATGACCTGCTCCTGGTAGACCATGATCCCGTAGGTCTCTTCCAGAATCGGCTGCACGCGCGGATCGGGATAGCTCACGTCCTCGCGGCCGTGCTTGCGCGCCACGAAGCTGGGGATCAGGTCCATCGGGCCGGGGCGGTACAGCGCCACCAGCGCGATGATGTCCTCGAAGCGATCGGGCTTGGCGTCTTTCAGCATGCGCTGCATGCCGGAGGATTCGAGCTGGAACACCGCGATGGTCTGCGCTTTTTTCAGCAGCTCATACGGCTTGGGGTCGTCCAGCGGCAGCTGCGAAATATCTAGCGGCGCTTCGCCGGCTTTCGCGCGGCGCGCGTTGATCGCTTTCACCGCCCAGTCGATGATGGTGAGCGTGCGCAGGCCGAGAAAGTCGAACTTCACCAGGCCGACGGCTTCGACGTCGTCCTTGTCGAA
>CAIKJM010000327.1 GCA_903827735.1 uncultured Rhodanobacter sp.
ACATACACCAATCGTTCGGCCTTGAAAGCGGTTTCACACCCTTGTTGTCGAGTTCTTGCAGCCACCCAAAAACCCGATAGATGCCATGACAACAAAGTGCTATAAACCGCACTTACTTGCGCACCGAGCCAACGTCATGCACCCGACACGGAAGAACTTCATACGCCGCACCGCCCTGTCTTCCGGCGTTCTGCTCGCCTTCGTACTTCCGCTGCACGCCGAAGATTTCACTCTCGCCAACGGCGACATCATCGGCGAATGGAACACTCGACTGGTGGCCGGCGCAGCGATGCGCACCAGCAATCCGTCCAGGCATCTGGTCGGCAAGGGCTTCGAGTCGAACGGCAAACCCAAGGGTGGCGACGGCGCCGATACCGCCGACGATGGCAACCTCAACTACGGCAAGGGCGACGTCTACTCGAACCTCTACAAGATCGTCAGCGGCGTCGATCTGAAATACGGCAACCTCGGCATCGACGTGAGCGCACGCGCCTGGTACGACGCCGCGCTGGAAAACCGCGACGTGCCACAGGGCAATACACCAAACGGCTACGCACCCAATCGACCGCTCAGCGATCGTGGGTTCGATCACAGCAACCAGTTTTCCGGCTTCATGTTTCTCAACGCCTATGTCTACGACCACCTCGACATGGGCGACAGCACCGGCCTCGACGTACGCGTCGGCAAGCAAAGCATCAAGTGGGGCGAGGATCTGTTCGTCCAGAACATCAACCAGATCAATCCCACCGACTACACCACCCTGCACCGCCCCGGTACCGATCCGTCCACCGAGGCGCAGCTGCCGGTGGAGATGCTGTGGGGCAAGCTGACGTTCGACGGCCCGCTGAGTGTGGAAGGGTTCTATCAGTGGAAGTGGCGACCGAACGAATACGACCCCTGCGGCACATTTTTCTCCGGCAGCGATCTTGGCATCGACCGCGGCTGCGCCGGCATCGAAAGCAATGCCTACTACCCGCTCAATGCGTACTCGCCCGGAGTCGGCCAGTGGCTGAGCGATGGATACCAGAATGCCGTGGGCGGCATTCTTCCGCGCGGTAACGATCTGCATGGCAGCAACAGCGGGCAGTTCGGCGTGTCGCTGCACTACAAGGCCGAAAGCATCGGCACGGATTTCGGTTTGTACTACATGCGGATCAACTCGCGCGCGCCGTATCTCGACGCCACCACGATCAATCCGGCAGTCGAGAACAAGAGCCTGATCCCGACGCTTGAAGCCGCCGGCGTACCGGCCGCCGACGCCGCGCTATCGCAGCGCCTGTCCGGCATCACCGAATACTGGGCGTTTCCGAACGGCATCCATATCGCCGGCCTCTCGGCATCAACGCATATCGGTGGCTGGAAAGTCGCGGCGGAAGTCTCTTACACCTCCGATCAACCGGTTCAGATCAACACGGCCGACATGTTCGCGGCACTGACCCGCGACGGTGGCCCGATCGGCAACCGCATGGCGGTCCTGCTGCCCGGCGACACCTTGCAGGGCTACGACCGCTTCGACAAGACGCAGGCACAGATCAACGCAACGCGACTGTTCAACGACGTCTGGGGCGCCGACACTGCCACGATCGGTGGCGAAGCGGTCTGGAGTCACGTGAACCTGCCGCCGCTGTCGCAGGCGCGTTACGGCCGCGGCTTCGCCTGGGGTTTCTCACCGCAGTACAGCGACGGCAGCTGCTCGCCGGTGCAAAATCCGCAGGGTTGCGTAAGCCAGGGTTATTACACCCGCCAGGCCTGGGGCTATCGTCTGAAGGGGCAGCTAAACTACTCATTGCCCGGCAGCTGGACGCTCTCGCCCGCGCTATCGTGGGGCCAGGACGTGCACGGTTTCTCGGTCGACAACCAGCTGGTGCAGGGACGCAAGCCGTACACCATCAGCATCGCCGCGCAGTACGCCAAACGCTACTTTGCCACGCTGAGCTATACCAACTGGGTCGACAATGCGCCGTACGATCTGCTGAAGGATCACGACTTTCTCAGCTTCGCCATCGGCGCGAATTTCTAGCCCGGCGATTCAGCCCGCTTCGTAGAGTTCGATCGGCAAATCGTCTGGATCGGCAAAAAAGGTAAATCGCCGGCCCGTGTACTCATCGACGCGAACCGGCTCGCAGGTCACGCCACGCTGCAACAGCGTGGCGATGGACGCCTGGATATCGTCGACGACGAAGGCCAGATGCCGCAGGCCTTGCGCCTCCGGGCGCGACGGCCGTGGCGGCGGATCGGGGAACGAAAACAGCTCGATCTGTACGCCGTCGCCTACCGCAAGATCGCACTTCCACGACTGCCGCGCCTCGCGATACACCTCGCGCACGATCGAAAGCCCCAGCGTCTCGCTGTAGAAAGCACGTGATCGCTGGTAGTTCGAACAGATAATGGCGACGTGGTGAACCGATGTCAGCAGTGACGTGGCTTTGGGCGTGGACGTCATCGTCGCTCACGCCTCGTGAAACGGAATCGCCAGCACGTCGGCAATGGCATCGGTGTTGGCCAGACACATCAACAGGCGCTCGATGCCCATGGCGACGCCGGCCGCGTCGGGCATCTCATCCAGCGTGGCCAGCAGCCGATGATCGAGCGGCGACTCGGACAAACCGCGCTCACGGCGTATCGCCTGGTCGCGTTCGAAACGGATGCGCTGCTCGTCGGCATCGTTGAGCTCGTGATAGCCGTTGGCCACCTCGTGCTGGCCCAGATACAGCTCGAATCGCTCGGCCAGCGGCGGATCGCCGGCGCGGATTTTTGCCAGCGCGCACTGTGTGGCGGGGTAGTCGTGGATCACCGTGATGCAGTCGCGCGAAAACGCGGGCTGCAGCCGATGGGTGATCAGCAGATCGAGCCAGTCGTCGCGCGTGAGGCCGGCCGGATCGATCGAGTATTCGGCCAGCGGCGCGCGCAGCTCGTCGATCGGTGCGTGCAAGGGATCGATACCGAGTTCGTCGAGAAACAGCTGGCGATAGCTGACGATATGCACCTCCGCGCGCCGTCCCACCATGGCCAGCGCCGCCTCGACCAGGGTGATGGTTTCTTCCATCAGACGGCGATGATCCCAGCCGACCCGGTACCACTCCAGCATGGTGAACTCGGGATTGTGCCGCCCGCCGGCCTCGCCGTTGCGGAAGACCCGTCCCAGCTCGTAGCAGTCGCCGATGCCCGCCGCGAGCAGTCGCTTGAGCGGATATTCCGGCGAAGTGCGCAGCCAGCGCTGCGCCTCGCCCGCGTCGACGTGTCCGCTGAAGCGCGTGGTGAAACTCTGGATATTCGGCTCGCTGTTGCCGGCCGCCGAGAGAATCGGCGTTTCCACTTCGAGCACGTTGCGCGTGGCGAAAAAGCTGCGGATCAGCGCATAGATGCTAGCACGCAGCTGCAGCGCCCCGGCCAGCGTCAGCTTGCGGGACTTCACGCGGTAGCCTCGTGCTTGGCCAGCAGCGCCAGCAGCTGCGCTTCGTCCCACACGGCCACGCCGAGCTCCTGCGCCTTGTCGAGTTTGGAGCCGGCCGCTTCGCCGGCCACAACGAAATCCGTCTTCTTCGAAACCGATCCGGACACCTTCGCTCCGAGCGCCTCCAGCCGCTCTTTGGCCTCCACGCGGCTCAGCGTCGGCAGCGTGCCGGTCAGCACCGCGGTTTGCCCTTCGAGCGGCGCTTTTTGCACATTGGCGCTTTGGGGAATGGCATCGAGGAGCGACTGCATCGCTGCATCAACCTCGCGCAGTTGCTCAAACTTCTCGTCGTCATCGAGAAACTGTTGCAAGTTGGTGGCTACTGCGGACGGCAACCCGGCAACAACCCAATGTGCAGAGCCCGCTTTCTTCAAGTCACCCAGCGTCGCGTAGTGCTTGCCGAGCAGTTCACCGCTCTTGGTCTTGCTGCCGAGCTTGGGAATAGCGGCGACGTCAAGCAACACGCCGAGGCCCAATCGCTCGCGCAGCCGTGGCGAAGGCGGCGCTTCGTCGGTGAACGTAATACCCACCGCCAGCAGCGCGTCGACGACGGCTTCATTGCCCGGCTGCGCGAAAAAGCCGGCAATCGAGCTGGCTACTTCGTCGCCGATATCCGGCAGCACGCGCAGTATCGGCGCCGGCATCGCGCGCACGAGATCCAGACGGCCAAACCAGGCGGCCAGCGTCTTAGCCGTGCTCTCGCCAATATGCATGATGCCCAGCGCAAACAGAAAGCGCGGCAGCGTCGACTGCTTGCTCGCTTCAATCGCTTCGACCAGATTCTCCGCCCACTTGGTCGCGACCTTTCCCGCTTTGACAGTTTCCGGCGTCGTACCATCGCGTTCGTCGATAGCCTGCTTCATGGCAATAAAGCGTTCGACGGTAAGTCCGTAAAGGTCGGCCGGCGTCTTGACGATGTCGAGCTCCACCAGCGCATCGACGAAGCGTTCGCCCAGACCTTCGATATCCATTGCACGGCGCGAGGCAAAATGAATCAACGCCTCTTTACGCTGCGCTGCGCATATCAGGCCGCCGGAGCAGCGAAATGCGGCGGCGCCCTCCTCGCGCAGCAGCTGCGAGCCGCAGACCGGACAATGCGTCGGCATCGCCCACGGCACCGTGTGCGCCGGCCGCTGCTCGTCCATCACGCGCACGACTTCGGGAATCACGTCGCCCGCACGGCGTACGATCACCGTATCGCCCACGCGCACATCCAGCCGCGCGATCTGGTCGGCGTTGTGCAGCGTGGCGTTGGTGACGATCACGCCGGCCACCTGTACCGGCGCCAGACGCGCTACCGGCGTCGCCGCGCCGGTGCGGCCGATCTGGATTTCGATGGCCTCGACCGTCGTCAGCTGTTCCTGCGCGGGGAACTTGTGCGCGATCGCCCAGCGCGGCGCGCGCGAGACGAAGCCCATCTCGCGCTGGCCGGCGTAGTCGTCGAGCTTGTAGACCACGCCGTCGATGTCGTACGGCAGTGCATCGCGCTTGGCACCGATACGATGAAAGTACGCGATGAGTCCATCGAAACCTTTGGCTGTATCCACCTCGGGCGATACCGGAAAGCCCCAGTCGCGCAGCTGCTGCAGCGTCTGCGAATGCGTCGGCGGCAGTTCACCGCCTTCCACCACGCCGATGGCATACGCAAAAAAACTCAGCCGCCGCTTCGCCGTGATGGCCGGGTCGAGCTGGCGCAGCGAGCCGGCCGCGCCGTTGCGCGGATTGGCCAGCGGCTTTTCATCGTTGGCGCGGGCGCGTTCGTTGAAGCTCTCGAAATCCTTGCGCAGCATAATCACCTCACCGCGCACTTCCAGCACCGACGGCCAGCCTTTGCCGCGAAGCTTCAACGGAATGGCGCGCACCGTGCGCAGATTGGCGGTGACATCCTCACCGGTTTCGCCGTCGCCGCGCGTGGCGCCCTGCACGAAGACGCCGTGCTCATAGCGCAGGCTGATCGCCAGACCGTCGAGCTTGGGCTCGACCGAAAACACCGGCTCACGCCGGTCCAGCGTCTGTTCGATGCGGCGCTCGAATTCGGCCACTTCGTGGAAGCGTTCACGCTCGCTCTCGCCATCCTGTTCGAACGCGTTGCCCAGCGACAGCATCGGCAGCGCATGACGCACCTCGGCAAAGCCACCTTTCGCGCGGGCACCGACGCGTCGGGTCGGCGAATCGGGCGTGGACAGATCGGGATGCTCGGCTTCCAGCGTTTCGAGCTCCCGCATGAGGCGGTCGTATTCGGCATCCGGCATCTGCGGATCGTCGAGCACGTGATAGCGATGGTTGGCCTGTTCGATCAGCTCACGCAAGGCGACGGCGCGCGAAGCGGGATCGGCAGGGGCTGGACGTTCGGTCATGCAAATCTCCTCGAGCATCTAAGTTTAACGATACCGGAGCCTTTGGGATGACCGGGGAAGGCGCGAGGGCGCGCGACATAGCGGCTCAGCTAAAGGCTGCCTGACTTCTGAAAGATCTTTCACGAGGATCAAGCTGTCACAGCAGCTATCATGGACGGGCCATGTCACTCGATGCCACCACTGCAGAGACACGTGCTGCCGTCGCCACGGTCGCCGAGCCCGCCTCGGTTTCGCAGGTGGTGCAAGAGATATCCACCCGCGAGCGCTATCGCGGCCTGCTGTGGCTGGTGGCTGCTGCGTTTTTCATGCAGTCGCTGGATTCCACCGTGGTCAATACCGCGGTGCCGGCGATGGCGAACGCGCTGAGTGTCACGCCGCTGGGCATGCGCACGGCGCTCACCAGCTACGTGCTGACGCTGGCGATCCTGATTCCGGCCAGCCCCTGGCTGTGCGACCGGCTGGGAACGCGACGCGTGTTCGGTCTGGCCATCATCGTGTTCGGCACCGGCTCGCTGCTGTGCGGCCTCGCGCAGACGCTGCCCGAGCTGGTCGCGGCGCGCGTGCTGCAAGGCGTGGGCGGCGCGTCGCTGATGCCGGTCGGCCGCTATGTGCTGGTGCGCAGCATCGAGAAGCGCGAATTCGTCCGCGCCATGAGCACGGTGGCGACCTTCGGCCTGCTCGGCTCGGTGCTCGGTCCGCTGCTCGGCGGCGCGCTGGTCGAGTTCACCTCGTGGCGGCTGATCTTTCTGATCAACGTGCCGGTAGCAATGGCCGGGGTGTGGATGAATCGACGCGATATGCCGGACTACCGGCTCGATCACGCCAATCGCTTCGACCTCACCGGCTTTCTGATGTTTGCCGCCGCCTCGGCCCTGCTGCTCACCGCCTCCGAACTGGCCGGCAGCACGCCGGTGCCGTGGAGTTCTATCGGCCTGTGCGCGCTGCTGGCGCTGCTGCTGGGTGCGGTCTACGTGTGGCACAGCCGGCGCACCGAATTTCCGGTCGCCGACCTCAGCCTGCTGCGCGTGCGCAGCGTTTGGGTGGCGCTGGCCGGTGGTCTGTTCACCCGATTGGGCATCTCCGGCATGTTTCTGCTGTTGGTGCTGTTTCTGCAGGTCGGCTGCGGCTGGTCGCCGCTGATGGCCGGCCTGATGATGGTGCCGCAGGCGCTTGGTTCGATCAGCGCTAAGTGGGCGATCAATCGCACCCTGATCTATCTGGGCTATCGCCGGCTGCTGTTCGGCAACACGCTGATTGCGTCGGTGCTGATGGCGATGTTCGCCCTGCTCGGCCCGACCACGCCGATGTGG
>CAIKJM010000328.1 GCA_903827735.1 uncultured Rhodanobacter sp.
CATTTTCAGCGCACCCTCGGGCAGCCGAGAGCCTTGCAGCGTGATACTCGACGCCGCTTCATCAATCTCGCGCAGGTCGTTCGCGGTGAGGTCGACCGTTAACGCCCCAAGATTTTCTTCCAGACGAGGCAGTTTGGTTGTCCCGGGAATGGGAACGATCCACGGCTTTTGAGCAAGCAACCAAGCGATGGCAATTTGTGCGGGCGTGGTTCCCTTTCGTGCCGCCACGCGACGCACCAATTCAACGAGTGCCATGTTTGCTTCCATCGCCTCAGGTGCAAAGCGAGGAACGACGGCACGAAAATCCGTTTCGAGAAACTTCGTGCTCTTGTCGATCTGGCCTGTTAGAAAGCCCGCGCCCAATGGGCTGAAGCTCACAAAGCCAATGCCAAGCTCTTCAAGCGTGGAAAGAACGTCGCTCTCTGCTCCGCGCCACCACAGGGAATATTCGCTCTGCACAGCGGCCACCGGGTGCACCGCGTGAGCGCGGCGGATGCTCCCCGCACCGGCTTCGGAAAGGCCGAAATGGCGGACCTTGCCTTGGGCGATGAGGTCTTTGACCGCGCCGGCAACATCCTCCATCGGCACGTTCGGATCAACGCGATGCTGGTAGAACAGATCGATGGTCTCGACTTTTAGCCGCTTTAGCGAAGCCTCAGCGACGGCCTTGATGTGGTTGGGGTGGCTATTGACACCGCTGCGCCGTTCGCCAGTTTGCTGGTCGATGTCGAAGCCGAACTTGGTCGCAATAATCACTTGCTCGCGCACCGGCGCCAACGCTTCGCCAAGCAACTCTTCATTGGCGAAAGGGCCGTAGGCTTCAGCTGTGTCAAACAACGTGACGCCTCGCTCCACCGCCGCCCGCGTCAGGGCAATCATTTCTTGACGGTTGCCGGGCGGACCATAGGCGGATGTCATGCCCATGCAGCCTAAGCCGATGGCTGACACGGTGAGGCCGGTGGTTCCGAGCGTTCTGGTTTGCATGGTGCGTCTCCGAATAAATAAGGCGTCGCGGCTTTTGTCAGCCTTTGGCGATGCCAAGGCTGGTGCGCGAATGTAGGGATGGGGTCGCCACGATTTTTGCGACGACATCCGAAATGCTGTTCAACGACACGTCATGGCCATCGAACGGTTCATCCCGCTGGGTAAGCCGGTAGCTCACCGCGGCGTCCGTCGTGAACCAGCCGGGTCGCAGGATGGTGAAATCCAGATCGGAGGCCTCGATGATGGCGGCGGAGTCTCTATAAGGGTCCAGCACGCTGCGATAGCGCTCACCGGGAACCTCGCCGTAGATACCCATCGAACTGGTGAATATCAGACGCATGCAACCGACCGTCTGCATCGCATGGACAATGGCCTTTGCCTGCGCGGCCATCGCGCCTGCGAGACTGGCAAAGACAATGTCCTGGCCTTCCATGGCAGCGCGCAGCGTGACCGCGTCGAGCACGTCGCCTTCGACGATCTCCACGCGTTGGACGTCGGGGCGCTTCAGTCGGTTGGCCTTGCGCAGGTAGAGCCGTAAATGCGCGTTCGTGTGTTGGAGTAGATAGACAGTGGTGTTGCGCGCAAGCCGCCCGTTTGCGCCGAGAATCAAAACGTTTGCCATTGGCTATGCCTCAGCGGTCGATGGAGTCCATGTGCGCTTCTGAAAGCGCGGCCTCTGGGCAGGCGCGCTGCTCAGGAACGTTAGCCGGGTTCTCGCGGCGATTACTGCGGGGCGAGGTCGCCATACCAGTAGGCCGAGGTGACGCCACCGTCCATCAGAAAATCGCTGCCCGTGATGAAGGCACCATCGCGGCTCATCAGAAGAGCCCCCACCACACCTACTTCGTCCGGTGTGCCACCACGGCCCGCCGGGGACAGTTCGATCA
The DNA here is from genome assembly GCA_903827735.1 of uncultured Rhodanobacter sp. Lineage (GTDB taxonomy): Bacteria > Pseudomonadota > Gammaproteobacteria > Xanthomonadales > Rhodanobacteraceae > Rhodanobacter. The sequence continues at coordinate 1,872 of CAIKJM010000328.1, forward strand.
TGCGGCGATAGCCGTCACCGCGCGGGCCCTTCAATTCGTCCCTCGCCAGCGGTGTGAAAATGATGCCGGGGCTGATCGTGTTGACACGTGCGCCGCGTTTACCCCAGCGCACCGCCTCGGCCATGACACGCAGCGAGTTGCCGCGCTTGGACATCTGATAAGCGTGGAGCGGGTCGGTGATCTGGTCCGGCTGCAGCATCGGCAGCGCGAGCAATTCATCGGTGGGTGTTAACGCCAGCGCTTTATTCTGCTCGGGAGTGAGTGCGTGTAGTCGATGACCTGATTGCGAGGCGATAACTACACCGGCACCGCCTTCAGCGATCACATTGCCGAAGGCCTCAAGAACGAGCGCCGTGCCGTAAAGATCGACGTGCAGAATGACCTCGGGCGTTGCCTGAGTGGGCGAGACGCCGGCACCGTGGATCAAGCCGGTTATGGCGCCGAGTGACGTGGCTTTTTCAACAAGCGCCTGGACAGACTTGCGCGAGGAAACGTCGACGAGGGAAGTGCTGACATCGAACCCTGCATCGCTGAGGATTCTGGCGGCAGCGTCGACATTGTCCTGACGCAAATCAGCCAGCAGCACGTGATGGCCGGCGCCGACGCGTCGCGCGATCGCCTGGGCGATTGATCCGGCGCCGATAACCACAATGACGTTTTTCATCTCGACTCTTCCGCTAATGCCCATAGGTTGGTGACGAGCATTTTGTGCGGTCGCGACTTTCTTGATTAGACCAAAGAACACGAATGCACTTATGATCCGGGCTCATCAATACACAGTGCTTAGGCATGGCGCGCGAGAACTACAACGACCTTCTGGCGTTTATCGCTGTGGCCCGCGAGCGCAGCTTTACGCGCGCCGCGGCACAGCTAGGCGTATCGCAATCGGCGCTCAGTCACACCATGCGGGCGCTCGAAGCGCGGGTAGGTCTGCGGCTGCTGACGCGCACGACCCGCAGCGTTTCGCCCACCGAAGCGGGGGAGCGCTTGTTTCGCTCTCTAGCGCCAAACTTTGACAACATTGACGTCGCCGTTGCCGCATTAAGCGAGTTGCGCGACAAGCCAGCCGGCACGCTGCGCATCACAACCAGTGAACACGCCGCGACGACGATCCTATGGCCGGTGGTCGCCGAGCTGTTGGGCGCCTACCCGGATATCAAGGTGGAAGTTGTCACCGATTCCAGCCTGACCGATATTGTTGCCGAACGCTTCGATGCCGGTATCCGCCTAGGAGAGCAGGTGGCGCAAGACATGGTCGCGGTGCCTATTGGGCCACCTATGCGCATGGCTGTTGTTGGCACGCCCGCTTATCTTGCAGCAAGACCTTCCGTGAAAACCCCGCGCGACCTGACCGAGCATGATTGCATCAACCTGCGTCTAATGACCCACGGCGGCCTTTACGCGTGGGAATTTGAGAAAGGTCGCCACGTGTTGAATGTGCGCGTCGAAGGCAGGCTGACATTCAATAGCAGCCGCCAAGCAATTGAAGCGGTGCTGGCCGGCTTCGGCCTGGCGTGCCTCCCCGAAGACATGGTTTCCAGCTACGTCGTCGAAGGCAAACTACAGCGCGTGCTCGAAGACTGGTGCCCGCCGTTTCCAGGCTTCCACCTCTACTATCCAAGCCGTCGCCAGCCTTCGCCGGCGTTTTCTTTATTGGTCGAAGCGCTGCGGGCAAAGGCGACGCGTTAACTGCATCGGCCGAAATTGGCTCATGTGTCCGTTACGCGGCACACCTCGAACGTCAGCCATGCGGCGTTTATTTAACGGGGTCGGCCGGCTGCTTCTGGCCGATTTGGGACGGTTGCGTCATCAGCCGGCTCAGCGCTCCGGCATGGAGCGGTGAAACTCCCCTGACCATCGCATACGCGGTGACTTAAATTCGGCCATGACATCGATCGGTGAATGCGGGCGGATCACGATTTCACCGTCAACCAGTTCATCGCAAAAATGTCCACCCTGAGGCGTTTCGATCGCGTAGTGGCTGGTGTGCGGATTACCGTGCACGAGGTGGGCATGCAAGACACAGATATGAGGCCCATGCACTTGGGCAACCAAGCGATGCGGCTCGAACCGGATTTCGGTATAAACGCCGTGCGGACTGCGTGCGTGCAGAACGCCATCGAAGAAAGGAGCCGGGGCTTTCGGTGCGCAAAGTGCGCTTGCACTGATGCCCAGAAGCATCAGGGCGGTCCATGTCTTCAGTTGCGTCCATTTGGCGAGTTTGCTGCAGGGAGAAAGGGGAGCCGCCGGGTCTGCAGATGCGGCAACAGCATGGGACATAGAATCTATCGGACCATCTGAAAACGGGCGGGAATTTGAATCATTCGTGTGTGGCAAGGGCTGAGATCTCATTAGCATCGGAAGTGGACACCCTCCAGAAGAGGGAATATCGAAGGGATTAAGTTTCGGGCTTCGCCAACTGATGTTTGTAGAAAGGTCGCGCGCGTCGATCCAGAATGGCGTATTGCCTTGGTAGGTCGCTCGGATCCGGATTCAGCCACGCGTCGATGTCGTCCTCACGGATCGGAATGGGGCAGCGATCATGTCCGGCTTCCACAACTTCTAAAGGCGGTTCATCGGTGATTGCGGCGAACGTGTAGAAACCCGGGTTGTCGCCTTCCGGTTTGACATACGTCCATAGGCACGCGACGAAAAGATCTTCGCCGGTTGCAGGGGTGAAAAGGATCTCCACGCTCTGCTCGCGCTCGCCCGGCACCAGCTCTCGCCGCTGAAGATTGTGCAGACAAACCGATTCGTAGAAGCGATCCACCACCATGACGCCATGGTGGTATCCAAAGACCTTGCGCCAGACCGTCGATAGCTTGTCGCGACGCGCGTTGTAGGTGCCGGGCTTTTCAATCTCATCCGCTTCAGTCCATCCGGGCAAGCGGCATCGGTAGCGCATAGGCACCACCGAGCGCTCGCCCGTTTCCGGGTCACGAATCATTACGGGGGCGAAATAGCCCGGCCAGATGCGACCGATCCCATTTGCCGAGGCGGGGGAGGCCATGTCGTCAAGCTTCTTCCGGCCGGCGTCAATCTTGTTGGTTGCAATGCGGCGATCGTTCTCGGCTTTCTTGGTCGGTTTGGCCGATGCCAACTTGGTGTTGGCTTCGACCAGACGCGCTTCCTGCACGCCGATCTCCGCGGCGATCAGCGCGATTGCCTCCGCGTCAGCCTCGCGAGCCAACTCGATGGTGCCTATGTCAAGCACGCCGCTGGTGGCATCAGTCATCGCTTGGCGCATGGCCTTCGGCACGACTTTCACCCACGTGCCCTTTTTCTTCGTCCAGCCGGCGAGCTTCGTGAACTCCTTGATCGCGAGCTTGCCGCCAAGACGTTCATATTTCCGAAAGTCCGCCCAGATTTGCGCGCTGTAACACATGGGTTTCGGCACTCCTGGGTGTTCGTGGGCGATATACCGACAAGTCTCACCAACGCCATGTGAGGTCGGTGCGTCGGTCATGAGTGGATCAAGGCGCCATCTCAGGCCATGAGATCGGTTTGCGCGAGCCTGACGCCTAGAACAGCGCTCGAGATCGGATGCAGTTTGTGGTCCAACCCCTTGATCCGTTTCGAGTGGTTCAGAGGATATCTTTTTACTCTTTCATTTTCACCTGTTTTGGTGAAACTATGCGAGCCATGACGATCCAGATCACCAGTCGCCAATCCAACGTCCTCGCCTTCATCCGTGCTCGCATTGAGCGGGACGGTCAGGCGCCCACGCTTGAAGAAATCGGCGAGGCCCTGGGGATCGGCAACGTGAGCGCCGTGCTCAAGCACGTCCGTTCGCTGGAGGCCAAAGGTCGGTTGACCATGGAGCCCAACCGTGCCCGCAGCATTCGGCTGGTGCATGAATCCGACCCCCTGGATGCAGACACGCTGGAACTGCCCTTGATCGGTCGCATCGCGGCTGGCGAACCGCTGTTTTCTGAAAATCGCATAGACCGCACGTTGCGCGTGTCGCGATGGGCATTTCGCTTGCGACCGGACTATCTGGTGCGCGTGGTCGGTCATTCGATGCGCGATGAAGGCATCCTGGATCAGGACATCGTGGGCGTGCACGCGACACCGGTCGCGCGGCACGGCCAAGTGGTGGCCGCACGACTGGATGGCGATCGTTTTACGATCAAGCGCCTGCATTTGAAAGGCGACGTCATTCGGTTGTTACCCAACAGCCCGGGCTTTCATCCCATTGATCCCGACCCGACCGAAGACTTCGCGATCGAAGGCTTGTTCGCCGGCCTTTTGAGGTCTGGCTGATGGCTGCCGTTGTCGCACTGTCGAGCTTGTTGGAAGGTCGTCAGGTCTGGCGGGGCCGGGAAGCACCTGCACCCGCTGGCGATCAGCCGACAGGCTGGAAGGCACTGGACGCGATCCTGCCGGCCGGCGGCTGGCCGGACGCGGCGCTGTCGGAAATACTGTTGCCTGTCGATGGCGTCGGGGAGCTCCAGCTGGTGTTGCCCACCCTCGCGCGTCTGACCCAAGGCAAGCGCAGCGTCGTGATTGTCGCGCCGCCCTACGTGCCGTGCGTCGCCGGTTGGCGGCAACGGGGTGTGGACATGCGCCGCGTGGAAATTGTCGCCGCGGCCGACAAGGACGTACTCTGGGCAACCGAACAGTGCCTGCGGTCGGGCAGTTGCTCAGCGGTCCTGGTCTGGCCTCATCAGGCCGACGATCGCGCGCTGCGACGCCTTCAGGTCGCCGCCGATACC
>CAIKJM010000329.1 GCA_903827735.1 uncultured Rhodanobacter sp.
ACCCGTCGTTTCCAGTACGTCCAGCTCGACGTCTTCGCCAGCCGGCTGTTCGACGGCAATCCGCTGGCCGTGGTGATCGATGCCGACGACCTGGATACCGACACCATGCAGCGCATCGCGCGCTGGACCAACCTCTCCGAAACCGCGTTCCTGCTGAGGCCGACCCAGCCACAGGCGGATTACCGCGTGCGCATTTTTACCACACGGCAGGAGCTGCCGTTCGCCGGTCATCCCAGCATCGGTAGCGCCTATGTCGCGATCGCGGCAGGCAAGGTGACCGAGGGCAAGCGCTCGCTGGTGCAGGAATGTGTCGCGGGTCTGCTGCCGGTGCGGGTCGACGGCGAAGGTGATACGCGCGTCATCCACGTGCAGGCGCCGCCGGCGACGATCGAGCGCTGCGACGACGCCTTTGTTGAAGAAGTGGCGAAGGCGCTGCACACACCTTTGGATGGCGCACGCATGCGCAGGGTCAACAACGGCCCGGTCTGGCTCGTCTGCGATCTTGGCGAGGCGAACGTCGTGAGGGGACTTCATCCGGATTTCCCCGCCGTCGCGTTGATCTGCGAAAACGCACCTGCGGTGGGCGTTTGCGTATTCGGGCGCGAGCATGACGGCACCGCCGCGATCGCCGTACGCGCTTTTTGTCCCGCCGACGGCATGCCTGAAGACCCGGTCACCGGCAGCGCCAACGCGGCGATTGCCGCCTACCTACAGGAAACAGACGGACTCAAGATTTATGGCCCCCGCTATCTTGCGAGCCAGGGCCGCGAAGTGGGCCGCAACGGCATCGTCGACGTCAGCGTCGATGTCGCCACATCATCAATCACTATCGGCGGCGCCTGCGCCATCGGCGTGCGCGGCGAGCTGCAGCTGAATTAGTCCACATGGCAGTTGTTACTGCAAAAAAAACAACGGCCGCGTTCGCGACCGTTGTTTTTTAGAAACTTTTAAAAACTGATCGCTTAGAAGCGGTATTCGGCAAAGCCTGAGTACACGCCGATGCTCTCGTTGAAACGGTAGCCATCGAAACGCACTCGACCGTGATAGTCGTCGTAGCTCAGGCCCAGACTGAATTGCGGCGTGATGTCGTAGCCAACGCCAGCGCCAAGGTAGGCACCGTTGCCATGAAAGCTGTCCGAGCCAAAGCCCTGCACACCCTCTTCCAGCGTCGAATGGAAATAGCCGCCGCGTGCAGAAACAAACATCTTGTTCTCGAACTTGTATTTGATGTTGAGGCCCAGCAAAGGCCCCTTGCCCTTGACGCTGTACTTCTCGCCAAAAATTTCACCGGTGGCGCGACCAAGATCCACGTAGCCGCCTTCAACGCCGAAATCGACCTTGTAGCTCTGCCAGCTGTAGCCGGCGCGAATGGCTCCGCTTGTGTCGGTGTTGTTGTCAAATCCACCATCATGATAGGTCGACTGGCCTAGATTGCCGTTGATGAAAAATGTGCCCGGATCGGCCGCCAAAGCGCTGCCCGAGACAGCCGCCAGCGCGCCGGCAACGGCGATCACTTGAATATGCTTCTTCATGTTTTTCCCCTGAGTTGGTGCTTCCCTCCCGCTGCCTCATGCATGCGGGCGGCGCATTTTTGCAAAGTCGGACGCGATAGGGAATCGCGCAAGAACATGCGATAGCTATTGCGCGTCGCGCGACGATGCCGCCACCATGCGCAGTCATCTTTGAGGAAGCGCAAAATCATGCCCATCGCCGAGCCCGGTTACCAGCGCAGCCTGCGCCCGTGGGATGCCGCTCTTATCGTGGTGGGCGGCATTATCGGCGGCGGCATCTTCCTGACACCGGGCATCGTCGCCCAGCGCACGAATTCCGGGCTGACGCTGTTGCTGTTGTGGGTTGGCGCTGGCGTACTCACCCTCATCGGCGCGCTGTGTTATGCCGAGCTAGGTGCGAGACGACCGCACGCCGGCGGCAGCTATGTGTACCTGAGGGAAGCCTTCGGGCCGCTGGCGGGCTTTTTGTTTGGCTGGACGATGCTGCTGGTCATCTATTCCGGCTCCACTGCCTTTGTGGCCAAGATTTTTGCCAGCTACGCCAGCACGCTTTTCGGCCTCTCGCCGGCCTGGGCGATGCCGCTGACCGTCGGCGCCTTGGTATTTGTGGCGGGACTGAATCTGTTCGGGCTCAGGCTGGGCGCGCGGATTCAAAACCTTTTCGCGCTTCTGAAGCTGCTGGCGGTCGCCGTGTTGGTGGTGTGCGGGCTATTTCTTGCGGGCGCTGGGCGCGCGCAAATACTGGCCGTCGATCCTGCGCATCACGGCAGCGGCTTTATGAGCGCGGCTCTTCCGGTGCTGTTCGCGTATTCGGGCTTTACCTACCTCAATAACCTCGCCGGGGAAGTGCGTGACCCGCAGCGCACGCTGCCGCGGGCGTTGATGCTCGGCATGCTGCTGGTGATTGCTGCCTACGTGCTGGTCAACGTCGCCTACCTCGCTGCGCTGGGACACGCCGGGCTCGCGGCTAGCCAGGCGCCGGCCGCCGACGTGATGCAGATGGTTTTTGGATCGTTTGGAGCGCGGCTCATTGCTTTGGGCGTTGCCATTTCGGCGCTGGGCTTTTGCAACATCACCCTGGTGGCCGGCGCCCGCGTACTGCAGGTGATGGGCGAGGACGGCCTGTTTTTTCGGTCGGTGGCGCGGCTGCACCCTCGGTATAAAACGCCGAATATCGCACTGCTTATCCTGATCGGCTGGTCGATCCTGCTGGCGGTCACCGGCAGCTACAGCCAGCTGCTCGATTACGCCACGTTTGGCGACTGGCTCGCCTGCGCCGTCGGCGTGGCGACGCTTTTTTGGTATCGCCGCCATGACGATGCGGCTATCCGCTTTCGCGTACCGGGTTATCCCCTGCTGCCGCTGGCGTTTGTCGCGGTCATCGCCTGCGTGGTGTTTGCCACCATGCGCGACAACCCCGTCAATGCCGGGATCGGGCTGATCATCATCATGGCCGGCGTACCGGTGTATTTCATCTGGCGCCATCTTTTCGGCCGTAAGCCCTAGTGATCGCCGGGCACAGCAGAAATTTTTTGACTCGCAGCGTCAGTGTTTCTCTTAAGCCGCAGCGCCTGTTCAGCGGAGCACGCTGCCGAGATGCGACAATCGCCGCACAGATTTCGAGGAGATTTTGAATGGCGCTTGCGCAAGCCCAGGCTCTGCCGGCTACCAACACCATCGTGCCGGACAAGATCCGTGACGGCATCGACCTGCAGATCAACGGCGAGCACTACCGCCATACCGGTGATCCGCAGATGCCGCTGCTGTGGTATCTGCGCGATGTGCTTCGGCTGACCGGTACAAAATATGGCGGCGAGCACGGCGAGAACGGCGCCGACCTGATCCTGCTCAAGGGCAGGGCGACCTCGGCCATTTCGGTGAGCGTGGCCAAGGCCGCCAACGCGGAGATCGTCACCATCGAGGGACTCGCCGCCAACGACGGTACGCTGCATCCCGTGCAGCAGGCTTTCATCGACGAGGATGCGATCGGCTGCGGCTACTGCACGCCCGGCTGGATCATCGCCTCGGTCGATCTGCTCAAGCGCAAGAAGCAGCCCAGCGACGACGATATCGATACCCTGCCCAACGTCTGCCGCTGCGGCTGCCAGACGCGCGTGCGCCGTGCGATCAAGCGCGTGGCCGCCGGCAAGGCGGGCCAGCCATGAGCGACGCGAATCACGGCATCCGACTTTCGCGCCGGCGTTTTCTACAGGTGCTAGCCGGCACCGCCGGCGCACTGGTCATCGGCATCCGCGCGGCCGAGGCCGCCGATACCGACGCGCCGCTGCCGCCGTCGCTGCTGGGCGACACCTTCTACGGCATCGGCGCTTATGTGCGCATCGATGCCGATGGCAACGTGCTGATCGGCGTGCGCGATCCGGACACCGGCACCGGCGTTGCGACCGCGCTGCCGCGCATCATCGCCGATGAGCTCGACGCCGACTGGAATCGCGTTAGTGTGGTCTCGCTGGGTTTGGGCGTCACCGACAACAACGGCCAGCCCAGCTGGATTTACGGCCGTCAGCTCGGCGGTACCGGTGGCTCCATTTCGGCCGCGTGGGCCGACCTGCGTCAGGCCGGTGCGGTGGCGCGCTGGCTCCTGTTGCAGGCGGCCGCGCGCCGCCTTGGCGTACCGGCCGACCGGCTGCGCTGCGAATCGGGCACGGTGATCGCGCTGGACGGCCGCCGCTTCACCTACGGCAGCCTGGTCGAGGATGCGAGCAAGATCGACATGCCCAACAGCGTGCCGCCGCTGAAAACCGCGGAGCGCTATCAGCTGATCGGCAACCCCGCTGGTGACGTCGATGCGCGCGAAATCGTCACCGGCCAGACGCGCTTTGCGATCGATCAGCAGTACGGTGATACGCTCACCGCCGTCGTGGTGCATTGCCCGTGGCCAGACGGCACGCTGGACGGCATCGACTTCACCGACACGCTGGCCGTCAAAGGCGTGCGCAAGGTGCTGCAGCTCAGCCCCGAGGTGGGCCAGCAAGCCGGCACTACGCTCAGCGCCACCGCCGTGGTGGTGCTTGCCGAAGACACCTGGTCAGCGCTCAAAGGTCGCCAGAAGCTCAAGCTGAAGTGGAAGCCAGGCGCGAGCAACAGCGAAAGCAGCGACGCGCTGGAGCAGCAGGCCGGCGCCCTGCTTGCCGGCAAGACCGACCCGACCACCCGCGTGCGCAACGACGGCGACTATGACGCGGCCAGCAAAAAGGCCGCGCGCCGACTCGAGGCCACCTATTTCCAGCCGTGGCTGGCACACGCCACCGCCGAGCCGATGAACTGCCTGGTTCGCGTGGAAAAAAACAAGGCGACCCTGGTCGTACCGACGCAGGCGCCGCAAAAAGCCTGGGCGGTGGTGCACCGGATTACCGGCCTCTCGCCGGATCAGATCGAAATTGGCGTGCCGCGGGTCGGCGGCGGCTACGGTCGCCGGCTCGATCACGACTACCTGGCCGAGGCGGTGATGCTGGCCAGCAACAAGGACATCGACACCTCGGTGCGCCTGATTTGGACGAACGATCAGGACCTCGCGCACGACTACTACCGCTCCGGCAGCGTGCACCAGCTCAGCGTGATCATCGATCGCAAGCGCCAGATCACCGGCTGGAATCAGCGCATGGTCAGCGCCTCGGCCCTGGTCAACCGGGGCGTGCCGGACAGCCGCCTGTGGACCTCCGAGGTGGACGTCGACCAGCTGCCCGCGGCGCTGGTACCCAACTACCGCAGCGACTGGTACGCGCAGACCTCGGCCATACCGCGAGGACCGTCGCGCAGCATGCCGCACCTCAGCAACGCATTTGCCGTGGAAAGCTTCATCGACGAAATCGCGCATAGCATGAAAGAGGATCCGCTCGACACGCACCTGCGCCTGCTTGGCGAGGCGCGCGAACTGCCGCTGAGCGGCGGCGGCACGTTCGATACCGGCCGCTTGATCAACGTGCTGAAGCTAGTGGCCGACCGCATCGAGTGGAAAAACTGGCTGCATAGCGTCAACGGCCTGGGCATCGCCTGCTGGCACTTCAACGGCGCCTACGTGGCGCACGCGGTCGAGGTAGCGACTAAAGATCAAAAGCTCATCGTCCAGCGCGTGGTCTGTGCTGTGGACGTGGGGCGCATCATCAATCCGATGGGCCTGGAAGGCCAGGTTGCCGGTGCCACGCTGGACGCACTGTCCACCGCGCTGAATCTGTCGATCACTTTCAAGGATGGCCAGATCCAACAGCACAGCGGCAAAGATTACCCGCTGGCCAGCATGGCGCTGCTGCCCAACGCGGTGGAAGTGATCACCGTACCCGGCGATCGCGATCCGGCCGGCGCCAGCTTCCTTGCCATGCCGACGGCGGCACCGGCGCTCGCCAATGCGGTATTCCGGGCTACCGCCGTGCGCATACGGCGATTACCACTAACTCGCGAGTTGTCGCGTCTTTCCTGATAATCGTTTCGCTGATTAACAACAGATGGCCGTCTTTACGGCAATTTGTTTTTTAAGTGATATTCGACGGATGTAAGCCAGTTTGCGAGAGATCAAACGACGGAGAACCGAACCGGCCTTTCCATAAAAATCCGTTCCGGCGTCTGCCCGACCGTTTGGAATCCGTGCCTGACATAGAACGCCTGCGCTCGCGTATTAACCCGCAGCACCCGCAAACGCACCGGCTTGCCGAGCTCATCCGCTTCACGAAGCACTAGCGCCAGCAGCGCGCTGCCGATTCCTTTCCCACGAATTGACGAGTGCAGGTAGAGCTTCACCAGCCAGAGGTGCGTAGGCAGGTTTTCGGCGGCCACCAAGCCGACAACGGCACCCTCGACGTCGACAAGTCGGTGCGTATCGGGCGTGTAGTTTTCCCAATGCCTCGCACGCTGCTCGCTCTCCTCCCAGCGGCCCCAGGCCTGCTCCACGAAACCGCACATCGCATTCTTGGTGATCTCGTAGGTGAGCTCGACATCGTCCGCAGTCGCGGCGCGTAGACGAAATGGCAGCGGGCGCATAACGAATCTTCCATCGTGAAACTATCTAGCGAAAAACCGCCGATCGGCCTCAAAAGCAACAATTTCGTCTCAACAGAGCCTCGATGGGGACTATAACTTCGAAGCCATTTGCTAATGGAACTGATCGCTCGCCGGCACCCACGAGCCGGACGACGATGACGACGCGGGATGGGCCAACTTGACCGGCAGGATGATCGATTCGCAGCCCGGCGGAGGCGGGCCTCCACTGACGCGTGCGGTGGCGCACTCGGCGCTGTTGTCGAGCTTGAGCGGCGCCGCCTTGGCAACCTGTGCCGCGCTGGCGGCTGGCGCGGGCGGCACCGGCGGATTGGCCGGCGCGAGATGCATTCGGTCGTAGACCTTGTCGGCCACCGGCGCCGGCGGTGGGTCACCGTTGCCGCAGCTCAGAAGCGCCATCGGCAGCAGCGGCGTGAGCGCACATTTGATGCGCACGCCCTGCGGCAGATGAAAGGTATGCGTTGTCGTGGTCTTCTCTACCGCGTGACGCAGCGCGGTATCGACCGAGCTTTCGCCAGGCGGCGTCCAGTCCTTGTCGAAACGCGTGGGCTTGTAGCCGATATTGGGCGCCCGGTGATCCATGATGGTGGTGTCACCATGCGGTGTGACCTGTACATAGTTACCCACATCACCCTGCTTCGCCCCTTGCTCGGCACCGGCCTGGGAAATCGTGCCCACCGGACCGGTGCCGGTATCGGCTTTGCCGGCGCCGGGGATCTTGCCATTGGCCTGAGCCGCAGTGGCCGAACCCTGCCCTTGCGTCGCTGAGGGCTGCGCCCCCTGCTTCCCTTGGGTATCCGGCGCGTTGGCGACTCCGTTGGTGTCTCCGGGCGTCGCAGTATCGCTGCCTTGCGGCGTGGCATTCGGCGCGGTGCTGACGTCGCGATCGTTGCTGCGTTGGCTGGCGCTGGCATCAGGATGACTGCTGTCGGATTTGCTGTCGGCCGACTCGATGGCCGCCGATTTATTGGCAGCGTCCGCCTTGCTCGCCGACGGCGCCGCCTGATTGGCGCTCGACGACTGATTGGATGAGGACGCCGGCGTGGCTTGCTGCTGGAGGCTCAAATCCGGCTTGGGTATGGACGTCTGGACGGCCGACACCGACGCCTTATTGTCCACGCTGATCTTCACCGTTGGCGCCACGGATGCGACGTTCGGTCGGGCGGTGGGCGACACCGGCACCGCCTCCAACTGGGCCTCGGCCGGTTCCACCGTTGGCGCTTGTACTTGCGGCAGCTCGCGCGGCGCGGCGGGAGCCGCCACGCTGACCGATGCCTTGAGGTTGACCGTGGGCGCGGGCTGCGCAGGCAATGGAATCGCCTGTAATTCGGGCACCGGTGGCGCGGCCGAGTCTTCGGCACGCTCGGGCGCCACGCTCGGCGGCACGTTCGCCGGCGGCGCAACACTGGTCAATGCGATGGTCGGCTTGTCCACCGCAGGCATCGCCTGGGGCGGCACCTCCGGCAGCGCCAGCGAAGCGGGCGGCGGCATCGGCTGATTCCCCTCGGCCTGCGGCGCGCGCACCGGCTCGGGCTGGAACCTGGGTGGGACCGGCGCATGCATCGTCGGCGCGGCCAGGACCACCGTCGGCGGCGGCCCGGCAACAGGAATGGGCTGCAGCTGCGACGTGGGCGCCGGCTTGGGCAGGCTGACCGGCGGCTTTGGCGCAGCCAGCCGTTTGGACGTCATCGAATGGTTCACCGCCGCCCGCGCCACGACCGGCGGCGCGGTCGCCGGACTGGCCTGCGCGACCGCCATGGTCGACGGCTCGCTGCTGCTCGGGCTGGCGTTGACCCGCTGCGTCGACGCCGCCGCGGCTTGGCCTTTGTGTCGAGGACCCTTTTGTCTCGGCGGCGTGCCGCGAATCGGCGGCGGTGGCGGCGGTTCGGGCGCATCAATCAGGCGCACGTGCAGGGCCACGACCTTGGGCTCCGGAATCAGCCGGCCATCGTCAACTGGCCCGAGTATGAAAACCAGCAAAAAGACGATATGCAGCAGCACTGCGCCGACGACGCCGATAATGCGGCGCCAGCTTTCGCGTGGCTCTTGACGCGTGAGCCGACGGCGGGCGATCACGCGGGTAGAGGTCGCCAACGGCGAGTCCATCAGGACCCGCGCGGGGCGATTGGTGGGATCACCGGCGGCGGCGGGGTCGATGGGCGGCAGGGGCATGGCCGCCAGTGTAGCGGTGGCCTCGGGTTTCGCCGATACCCGCTAAATCGGCCTAAGGCTTGCCCACAGCCGCTTTGGCAGCGGCCTCCGCCTTTTCCGCATCAACCGCGCGATTAGGCGTATCCACCGGGCAACCGTGTTCCAGCGGCTTGTTAGCGCGATACATCGCTATGCATGCCTCCAGCGTAGGGGGCGGGGGCGGATGCGGGTCTTTGCCGAACTGCTGCGAGGGTGCCATGCTCAGGCGCTCGTCGCCGTCTTTCTTCGACGGCGGCGGTGGCGGATCGCCGCCGCAACCGCCGGCCAGCATCGCCAGGGAAACGGCGCAGTGGACGTGGACGCCGCCGGGCAGGTTGAAGGTCTTCTTGACCGTGGTGGCATCGACCGCTTTCTGCAGAGCGCCGTCCACCGTGCTGGTCTTGTGCCAGTACTTGTCAAAGCGCGTTGGCGCGTATTTGATCGGCGTGCTGTGCTGCATGACCTTGTCACCGTCGGTCGGCATCCGCTCAACGTAATCCGGCTCAGCGCTGGGTGGTGCACTGGCGGCCGATGCGGGCAGCAGCGGTTGGCCATTCTTGTCGAACAGCGTGGGCGGCGGCGCGTCGTCCGGCTTGGGCGCAGGCAGCTGCACGGTCATCGCATCTTTCGACGGCGGCTCTGGTTTGACCACCGGGCGAGGGCGCGCGGCTGCCAACTTCGGCGGCGGCGAGCTAGGCGGAAGCACGGGCGGCGGCGGTAACGGTGCCGGCACGGGTGGACCGCGAGGGATAAAGCGGATCTCGATGGCGTCGGCACTCGGTGGCGCCACGGAGACCAGGGGCAATACGTCCGGGCGCATCTGGCGCCAAACGAACCAGGCAAAGAACCCGTGCAGCAGCACGGCAGCGATGATCGACAGCCAGAGCCAGCCGCGATCGTGCGTTGACCGACGCCGCGGCAGCGCACGCAGCATCGCGCTGGTGGACTCATCCAGCGGCACCAGCCCGCGAGCGGGCTGGTCGATGCCTGATGCCCGATGGGGCTGATCGCGCTGCGGCGGCTGAGTAATGACGGCGTCTCGTGGCGAAGTTAACGGCGAAGCATGCCGCATGACGCTTGAACCGAGCAGGACCGATGCATCGCATGTACTGAGCGGTTTGCGCAGTGCAGACCCCTAACTGCGCCTGCAGTTCCGCCCGTCACGCGCGACTGGCCCGACGACAGCTAAGCAGATCGCGATCGTCGACGACATTTGGCGAAAACTGCTTAACCCAAAACGGCCTCGTCCAAGGGCGCTTGCCGGCCACCGCCGCGCTACTAGAGTGCTGCAAACTTTGCGATGGCTAGCCGTGAAGCGACGGACGCGGCTGGATCGATCAGCAGACCAGGCTACCAGCCGACGGGACGGCTAAATAAAAAACGCCGCACCCGTAGGTGCGGCGCTGAGTCTCCATCCTGATCAAAGGAAAAATTGATGGAAGTTATGCCGCGATCGCCGCGATCAAAGTCTTGGTAAAGGCCGGGATATCGTCCGGCTTGCGGCTGGTGATGAGGTTGCCGTCCTGCACTACTTCACTGTCCTGCCACTTGGCGCCCGCATTCTCCAGATCCGTCTGCAGCGAAGGCCATGAGGTGATCTTGCGGCCTTTGACCAGCTCGGCGTTGATCAGCGTCCACGGTCCGTGGCAGATGGCGGCGATCGGCTTGTCTGCTGCGCCAAAAGCCTTGATCAGCGCGATGGCCTTGCTATCGAGACGAAGCTTGTCCGGGTTAATGACGCCGCCCGGCAGCACCAGCGCGTCGTAGTCACTGGCCTGCGTCTGCTCCAGCGCCTTGTCCACTTTGACCGAGTCACCCCAATCTTTCTTATCCCAGCCCTTGATCTGTTTGGCGCCATCCGGTGCGATCACGTGAACTGTGGCTCCCGCCTCTTCCAGCAGGCGCTTTGGCTCCTGCAACTCACTTTGCTCGAAGCCGTCGGTAGCGAGTACCGCGATGTGACGGCCGTTCAAATTCTGCTTGCTCATGACGCTCTCCGTGGGGACAAGCGTCAACTATGGGCTGATGCGCATGGGTATCGCGTGTCGGTCGCGTCTGCGGCGCGTGAGCGCTTCAGCAAGCACCATGAGCTCAACGAAACGTGTCGAATCAGGCGCGCTGCGTTTTCGATTTCAGCAAGGTGCCGGTGCAATTAGGCGAGCCGCACAGGCACTTCCACAGCTTTTTTAACCGTGCCGTATGCGGTACTTCCAGCACGATGCCGTAATCGTAGGTGAGCTCTTCGCCGGGCTTGATGCGCCGAATAGTTTCGATCTTCACCTTGTCGCGGCGCGGATTGCCGCTGGGGCTTTCCTCGACCACGGCGCGGCAGTTCGGCTCGCAGCTGTGGTTGATCCAGCGCGCGCCGTTGCCGTTCTGGTTGGCGTCAATGATGTAGTCGTCGTTGAGCGTGAACAGGAAAGTGTGGCCGGTTTCGCCACCGTCGCCATAGAGCTCGTCAGCCTCGTCGTTGGTCAGCAGCTTGCCCTTGTATTCGATCACTTCCTCGCCCTTGGCCAGGGGCTCCACGGCGAACACGCCGTTGCCGTGAATAGGGGAGCGACGGGCGACGATGCGACGGGTCATGTGAGGCTGCCGGTATGAGTGGAAAAGTCGATGATGCCTGCTGCATCGCGCCATGGGAACTATTCCGGCGCTTTTCCCGTGCGTCAAAACGTTCGCCCGACCGTCACCGCACTTTTGCGACTTCCTGCTAATATTCAAACAATCGTTTGAGATGATTTCCATGCATCGACTGCTGCGCGGTTCTCTAGTGTTTTTGCTGACGGCTGGGCTGGTTGCCTGCGGGCCGCCAAAGAAGAGCGTGTTTCCGCCGACCGTCAGCGTGCAGCAGCTGAAGGTGCTTCCGGACGGCGAGTGGCAGCTCACTGTGCGCATCCAGAACAACAGTTACGGTGAGATGGATTTCACCTCGCTGGACGGACAGCTGCAGATTTCCGAGCTGATCCCTGTTCGACTGCACGGCACGTTTGAGCTGGATATTCCCGCGCTCACCGGCGATGTGACCACGCTGACCATTCTGCCGACCGCACCGATGTCGAAGGCGCTCCAGGCAGTGAGCGCTAAGGGCAGTGCCGGATCGTTGGGCTACCGCATCAGCGGCAGCGCCAACGCCAAGCCCGAACAGGAAAAGCAGGCGCGCGATTTCGACTTCAGCGGCAGCGATTCGCTGTCGCCGACGCCGGGCATACCCAACACCTACCGCTGATCGCCTCCACAGACATTCAAGCCAACTTTCTACACGACGAACCTTCGACCAAGGAATTCCCATGACCGCTTACAAAGCTCCCCTCGACGACCTGCGTTTTACCCTCTTCGACGTACTGGAGGCCGAGAAAACGCTGACCAGCCTGAGCGGCGGCGAAGCGCACAGCCGCGACCTGTTCGACGCCGTGCTGGAAGAAGCCGGCCGTTTCAGCGAGCAGCTGCTGGCGCCGACCAACTGGCCCGCCGATACCGAAGGCTGCCACTTCGACAAAGCCGCCCACACGGTGACCACGCCAAAGGGCTTC
Organism: uncultured Rhodanobacter sp.; assembly: GCA_903827735.1. GTDB lineage: Bacteria > Pseudomonadota > Gammaproteobacteria > Xanthomonadales > Rhodanobacteraceae > Rhodanobacter. The sequence continues at coordinate 12,245 of CAIKJM010000329.1, forward strand.
AAGGAAGCGTTCAAGCAGTTTGCCGACGGCGGCTGGACCGGCCTGACCAACCCCGAGGCTTACGGCGGCCAGGCGCTGCCTGCCGTGCTGGGCACCGCCACCACGGAAATTTTCCAGTCCGGCAACCTGGCCTGGAGCCTGTACCCGCTGCTGTCCGAGGGTTCGACCCACGCGATGGAAATGCACGGTGAGGAATGGCAGCGCCAGCTGTACATGAAACCGATCGTCGAAGGCCGCTGGACCGGCACCATGTGCCTGACCGAGCCGCAGGCCGGCTCCGACCTGGGCATGATCAAGACCCGCGCCGAACCGGCGGGCAAGTCGGGCGAGCATGACCTGTACAAGATCAGCGGCACCAAGATCTTCATCAGCGCCGGCGAGCACGACCTCACCGAGAACATCGTGCATCTGGTGCTGGCCCGCCTGCCCGACGCGCCGGCCGGCAGCCGCGGCATCTCGATGTTTATCGTGCCCAAGGTGAAGGTCAACGCGGACGGCTCGCTCGGCGAGCGCAACACCGTGACCGCCGGCTCGATCGAGCACAAGATGGGCATCCACGCTTGCTCCACCTGCGTGATGAACTTCGACAATGCCGAAGGCTTCCTGATCGGCAAGCCGCACAAGGGCCTGGCCGCGATGTTCACCATGATGAATGCCGCGCGCCTGTCGGTCGGCGTGCAGGGCTTGGCACTGGCCGAGCGCGCGCTGCAGAACAGCCTCAACTACGCGCGTGAACGCCTGCAGTCGCGCGCGCTGTCCGGCGCCAAGTTCCCCGACAAGGTCGCCGATAACCTGCTGGTGCAGCCGGACGTGCGCCGCATGCTGCTGACCCAGCGCGCCTTCGTGGAAGGCTCGCGTGCATTGCTGCTCTACACCGCGCTGCAGACCGACATCGAAGCCCGCGCCACCGACGAGGCCGCGCGCAAGAAGGCCGGCGAGCTGGTCGCGTTCCTGATTCCGATTGCCAAGGGTGTGGTCACCGAGCTGGCGCAGGAGTGCACCAAGGAGGCCCTGCAGGTGTATGGCGGCCACGGTTTCATCGCAGAGAACGGCATGGAGCAGTTCGTCCGCGATGCCCGCATCATCACCTTGTACGAAGGCACCACCGGCATCCAGGCCGCCGACTTGCTGGGCCGCAAGATTCTCCAGCTTCAGGGCGTCGGCCTGAAGCACTTCCTGGAAGAAATCAGCACGTTCTGCCATGCGCAGAAGGGCAACGAGGCGCTGCGCTCGCTGATCGGCCCGCTCGCCACCTTCACCAAGCAGTGGGGCGAGCTGACCATGAAGCTGGCGCAGAACATCCAGGCCAATCCGGAAGAGCTCGGCGCCGCCGCGAACGACTACCTGTACTACTCCGGCTACGTCGCCATCGCTTACCTGTTGGCCAAGGGCGTGGCCGCAGCCGAAGCCGGCACGCAGTCCGAAGCGTTCAAGCAGGCCAAGCGCGACACGGCGAGCTTTTACTTCGCCCGCCTGCTGCCGCGCTGCCTGATGCACCAGGCGGCGATCGAGGCCGGCATCGCGACGGTGCCTGAAATCGCCTGAGTCATCGCGTTACAGGCCGTGGAACACGAAAAGCCCGGGTTTACGCCCGGGCTTTTTTATGCGCGACGTTCTGCCCGTTGAGATCGTCACGTCTCCATGACTCGCGACCGCAACATGCGGCTACTCTAGGGGAGCTATCCAACGGGGAGTCATCATGAAGTTAAGTCGTGCCGTCGTCGCGTGGCGCGGGCTGAGGCCTGCGCTGTTCACCCTGCTGCTCACGATGAGCGGCGCCTTGCTGGCCACGGACCCGCCTGCCGCCAAATACCCCAACTATCCCAGCGAGACGCCGGCCAACTTCAAGCCGGCTACCGACAGCTACGACTACGTGCGGCGCGAGGTGATGATTCCGATGCGCGACGGTGTCAAGCTGCACACCATCATCCTGCTGCCGCGAGCACTGACCACCACCGGCGCGGCGCACGCCGGCATGCTGCTGACGCGCACGCCGTACGACGCCAAGGCGCTGACGACGCACGTTCCCAGCGGACACCTCGGCCCCATGCTGCAGGGCTACGACAACGCGACCGACGTGATTATCGAAGACGGCTATATCCGCGTGGTGCAGGACATCCGCGGCAAGTACGGGTCCGAAGGCGATAACGTAATGAACCGCCCGGTACACGGGCCGCAGAACCCGACGCCGGTGGACGACGCCACCGATACGTACGACACCATCGACTGGCTGGTGAAGCACGTGCCCGAGTCTAACGGCAAGGTCGGCACGCTGGGCATTTCGTATGACGGCTTCGAGCCGCTGATGGCGCTGGTCAACCCGCACCCCGCATTGAAGGTATCGGTGCCGATGAACCCCATGGTCGACGGCTGGATGGGCGACGACTGGTTTCACAACGGCGCGTTCCGCCAGCAGAACATGAGCTACATCTACGAGCAGATCGGCAGCCGCGACAACAGCATCAAGTGGTCGAGCAGCTACCACGACGAGTACGACCTGTTCATGCAGGCCGGCTCGGCCGGCGAGCTGGGCCGCCAGTACGGCATGACCCAGCTCGGCTTCTGGAACAAGCTGCTGGCGCACCCGTCATACGACGCGTTCTGGAGCGATCAGGCGGTCGACAAGGTGCTCGGCGCGCTGCCGCTGAAGGTGCCGGTGATGCTGGTGCACAGCCTGTGGGATCAGGAGGACAGCTACGGCGCGCTGGCCGTCTATCGCGCGATCAAGCCCAAGGACAGCAGCGGCGACATGGTCAAGCTGGTGATGGGTCCCTGGCACCACGGCCAGGAGATCGAGGAAGCCAGCTCGCTGGGCGCGATCAGCTTCGACAGCGATACCGGCAAGTATTTTCGCGAGCACATCCTGCGGCCGTATCTGGCGCAGTACCTCAAGGACGGCGCGCCCAAGGCCGACCTCGCTCCAGTCACCGCGTTCGAAACCGGCACCAACCACCGGCGCCGTCTCGACCGCTGGCCGCTGGTCTGCGAAAGCGGCTGCCCGACGAAAAGCCATGCGCTGTATCTGGAGCCGGGGCTGAAACTCGGCTTCAGCGCGCCCGCCGCCGGCTCTGCCTATGACGAGTACGTTTCCGATCCCACGCACCCCGTGCCCTTCCGGGCGCGGCCGATCCAGCCGATCGGCTACGACCCCGGCCAGACCTGGTCGCAGTGGCTGGTCGACGACCAGCGCGAAGCTTCCGGCCGCACCGACGTGCTGACCTTCACCGGCGACGTGCTGACCGCGCCGGTGAAAATCAGCGGCGTACCCGAGGTGCATCTGGCGGCATCCACCAGCGGTACCGACAGCGACTGGGTGGTCAAGCTGATCGACGTGTACCCCGATCAGGTGGCCGACCGACCGGACCTGGGCGGTTATCAGCTCGCGGTGGCAATGGATATTTTCCGCGGCCGCTATCGCGAAAGCTTCGTCACGCCGAAAGCCCTAGTTGCCAACCAGCCGCTGGCCTATCAATTTGCCCTGCCTGCGACCAATCACGTTTTCCTGCCGGGTCATCGGATCATGGTGCAGGTGCAGTCGAGCTGGTTCCCGCTGTACGACCGCAACCCCCAGACCTTCGTGCCGAGCATCTTCGAGGCCAGACCCGCGGACT
>CAIKJM010000330.1 GCA_903827735.1 uncultured Rhodanobacter sp.
GCAGAAGCTGGAGCCGGCGTTCTCCTTCATGCTGCGCGCACGCCTGCCCAGCGGCGTGGTGACGCCAGCGCAATGGCTGGTGTTCGACCAGATCGCGCGCGAGCATGCCAACGGCACGCTGCGCATCACCACGCGGCAGACGTTTCAGTGGCACGGCATCATCAAGCGCAATCTCAAGCCGACCATCGCGGCGATCCACGCGTCGTTGGCCGGTACCATCGCCGCCTGCGGCGACGTGGTGCGCAACGTGGTGAGCACGGCCAACCCGATCGAATCGGCCGCGCACGCCGAGGCGTATGCGCTGGCCACGATGCTGTCGAACGAGCTGGCGCCGAAGACCCGCGCGTATCACGAGATCTGGCTCGACGGCGAGGCGCTGGTCAGCGAACCGAAAGCCGAGAAGCCGGCAGTGAAGGACAGCGAGCCGCTGTACGGCCCCACGTATCTGCCACGCAAATTCAAGATCGGCCTGGCGATTCCACCGCTCAACGATGTCGATGTGTTTGCGCAGGATCTTGGCCTGATCGCGATCATCGAGAACGGCGCGCTGCGCGGATTCAACGTCGCCATCGGCGGCGGCATGGGCGCGACACATAGTGATGACTCCACCTACCCGCGGCTCGGGAGCCTGATCGGTTTTATCACCCCGGATCGGCTGCTGGCGGTGGCCGAAGCGGTGGTGACCGTGCAGCGCGACTGGGGCAACCGCAGCGAGCGCAAGCACGCGCGGCTGAAGTACACGCTGGACCATCGCGGGCTGGAGGCGTTCAAGGCGGAAATGGAGTCGCGCCTGGGTTTTGCGCTGGCGCCGGTGAAGCCTTACCGTTTTGACCACAACGGTGATCGCTACGGCTGGGTGCAGGGTCACGACGGCCGGTGGCATCTCACCCTGCATATCGAATCCGGTCGCCTGGCCGACGTGGGCGAGCGCCGCTGGCTGACCGGGCTGCGCGAGCTGGCCAAGGTGCATACCGGCGATTTCCGGATGACCTGCAACCAGAACGTGATTGTGGCGAACGTTGCAGCGGCTGACCGCGCGCGCGTCGATGCCATCGTGCGCGAGCACGGTCTGGACGGCTACCTGCAGCAGAGCGGCATTCGCCGCCATACGGTCGCCTGCGTGGCGCTGCCAACCTGCGGACTGGCGATGGCCGAAAGCGAGCGCTACGTGCCGCAGCTGCTGCCGAAGCTCGAAGCCCTGCTCGATCGGCACGGCTTGACCGAGGCGCCGATCCTGCTGCGTCTATCCGGCTGCCCGAACGGCTGCTCGCGGCCTTATCTCGGCGAAATCGCGCTGGTCGGACGCGGCCCGGGTCGCTACGACCTGCGCCTGGGTGCGGATTTCCGCGGCGAGCGCTTGAACCAGGTGTATCGCGAGAACATCGACGAGGCGGCGATTCTTGGCGAGCTCGATCCGCTGTTCGCTCGCTACGCTGCCGAGCGCAGCGATGCTGAAGGCTTCGGCGATTTTCTGCTGCGCGCCGGCGTGCTGCCACCGCCGTCGCGTCGCATTGCCTCACAGGTGGTGGCATGAGCGGACTGACGCCGCCATTTGATCTCACGGATCCGCAAACGCTGCCGCGGATAAACGCCGAGCTGGCCACGCTGACGGCTGCGGAACGCGTGGGCTGGGCCTTCAGAAACACGCCTGGCACCCACGTGCTGTCGTCCAGCTTTGGCGCGCAGGCGGCGGTGTCGCTGCATATGCTGACGCGGCAGCGACCGGATATTCCCGTGGTGTTGATCGATACTGGCTATCTGTTCGCCGAGACGTATCGGTTTATCGATGAGCTGACCGATCGGCTACAGCTGAATCTCAAGGTCTATCGGCCGCGCATCGGTGTGAACTGGATGGAGGCGCGCTATGGCCGCCTGTGGGAACAGGGCGTCGATGGGCTGGACCGCTACAACCATATTCGCAAGGTCGAGCCGATGGAACGCGCGCTGGACGAGCTCGACGCGCACGGCTGGTTTTCCGGCCTGCGGCGCGACCAGTCGCGCAGTCGCGCGGATATCGACTTTGTCGAACGTCCCAGCGAGCGCTGGAAGTTCCATCCCATCGCTGACTGGACCGACCGTGATGTCGGCATATATCTGAAACAACACGACCTGCCCTACCACCCGCTATGGGACGAAGGCTACGTGTCGATCGGCGACCGCCACACCAGCCAGCGGCTCGAGCCTGGCATGGAGCCGGAAGACACGCGCTTCTTTGGACTCAAGCGGGAGTGCGGCATTCACAAGATTGGCTGATTGCCACGGACGAGTGCGCACTGATGCGCTGGCTCAGTGACTTTCTCATTTGGACGTCCAAACGTTGTCTTAAATTTCACCGACACACCCCAAATCAGGTCTAGACGATGAAGCTGTACCCGCTGTTTGCCGATCTCACAAATCGCCCGGTGCTGGTGGTGGGCGGCGGTGCAGTGGCTGAACGCAAGATCGCCGCGCTGCTGGGCGCGCAGGCGCGCATCACCGTGCATGCGCTGTCGCTCACGCCACAGCTGCAGGCGTGGGCCGATGAGCGCCGGATCGCGTTGCATAGCGAACCGTTCGACGAAAGTCTGCTCGACGCGGTGTGGCTGGTGATTGCCGCTACGTCGGACGATGCGCTCAACCAGCGCGTCGCCGCGCTGGCCGAAGCACGACGGATTTTCGTCAACGTCGTCGACGAATCCGCGCTCTGCAGTTTCCACGTACCGGCGGTAATTGATCGCGCGCCGCTGAC
>CAIKJM010000331.1 GCA_903827735.1 uncultured Rhodanobacter sp.
CGAATGTAGGCGGCGCGCCAGTCGCGTCAGCAACCATGCAGCATGAAAATCAAAGGGTGAAGACAGATGCGCAAACTCACGGGCGAATTGATTTCCGAAGCAGTAGCCATGTTCATCATCATCGCCTTCGGCGATTCGGTGGCGGCGATGTACACGCTCTACACGCCCAGCCCCTATCAAAACGCCTACTGGGGCGTCTGCATATCGTGGGGCATGGCAGTGACTCTAGCCATTTACGTGACCGGTTCGGTATCTGGCACGCACGCAAACCCGGCGGTGACGCTGACGCTCGCCATATTCCGCGATTTTGAGTGGAAGAAAGTCGTGCCCTACTGGCTGGCGCAGATCGTCGGTGCCTTTGCCGGTGCCGCCATCGTCTACCTGCTGTTCGGTCCGGTGATCGATCATTTCAACGCCGCCCAAAATCTGACGCGTGAGGCCGGTGGCGCTGCCGGCGTGTTCTTTACCCATCCGGGGCTAGCCATCACGCCGATGCATGCGCTGCTGGATCAAATCGTCCTCACGGCATTCCTGCTGTTCGGCATCTTCGCGATCACCGAGCAATATAACGAGATGGCACCGATGGCCAATTCGGGGGCCGTGATGATAGGCATTCTGGTGGCCATCATCGGCTCATGCATGGGTTATCTGGAAGCATGGGCACTGAATCCGGCGCGAGATTTCGGACCGCGACTGTTCGCCTATCTGGCGGGCTGGAACACTGCCGCGTTCCCGTCGCCGGAGAACTACTGGTGGGTGCCGATCGTTGGACCGCTGATCGGCGGTGTGGTTGGCGGTGGCGCGTATCAGTGTCTCATCCGTCCGTTCTTGCCGGCGCGCGTACGTGCCGCCGAGGAAGAGCGTGCTGCGTTGGCCGCGTCGCACGGCGCGCTGCGGAAGTAAGGCTTCGCGACTATTTCCGGCTTTCTCGCGCACGCCGTGACGAGATAGCGCAGTAGCGATCTTCATCATTCTGACTATGTGAGGCACCCCATGAGCAAGCAATACATCCTGGCCATTGACCAGGGCACGACCAGCTCGCGTTCGATGCTTTTCGATCACGACGGCCAGGTCGTCGGCACCGCACAACGTGAGTTCACTCAGATTTTTCCACAGCCCGGTTGGGTCGAGCACAACCCGCGCGAAATCCTCACCAGCGTGCTGGTGACCTTGACCGAGGTAATCAACAACGCTCAGGTGAGCGCCGAATCGATCGTTGGTATCGGTATTACCAACCAGCGTGAAACGGCTGTCGTGTGGGACAAAGCCACGGGTCAGCCGATCTACAACGCGATCGTGTGGCAATCGAGGCAGACGCGCGAAATCTGCGATCAGCTTCAGGCCGATGGCTACGAAGACATGGTCCGGTCAAAAACTGGTTTGCTGATCGATGCCTATTTTTCAGGCACCAAGGTGAAGTGGATCCTCGACAAGGTCGAGGGTGCGCGCGAAAAAGCCGAGAAGGGCGAGCTGCTGTTCGGCACCATCGACACCTGGCTGATCTGGAATCTCACCGGCGGCAAGGCGCACGTCACCGATTACACCAACGCTTCGCGCACGCTGATGTTCAACATCCACACGAAGGAGTGGGATGACGAGTTGCTGAAGATGCTCGACGTGCCGCGCGCGATGTTGCCCGAGGTGCGCTCATCCAGCGAGGTTTACGGCACGACGCTGCCGCAGTATCTGCTGGGTCGAGAAGTGCCGATTGCCGGCGTCGCCGGTGATCAGCAGGCCGCGCTGTTCGGGCAGGCATGCTTTGAGCCTGGTCTGGCCAAGAATACTTACGGCACCGGCTGCTTCATGCTGATGAATACCGGCGAGAAGGCGGTGGCGTCCAAGAACGGTTTGCTCACCACCATCGCCTGGGGTATCGACGGCAAGGTCGAATATGCGCTGGAAGGCAGCGTCTTCGTCGCCGGCTCGGTGGTGCAGTGGTTGCGTGATGGTTTACGCATGCTCGGCAAGGCGGCCGATTCTCAGTCCTACGCCGAGCGGGCGAAAGACAATGACGGCGTGTATTTCGTGCCGGCGTTCGTTGGGCTGGGCGCACCGTACTGGCGCAGCGACGTGCGCGGCGCCGTGTTCGGCCTGTCGCGCGGTACGACCAAGGAGCAGTTCATTCGCGCGGCGCTGGAGTCGATGGCCTATCAGACGCGCGACGTGTTGGCCGCGATGGAAACCGACTCGGGTATCCCGCTGAAGGAGCTTCGCGCCGACGGCGGTGCGATCTCGAACGATTTCATGGCGCAGTTCCAGGCCGATATTCTCAATATCCCGGTGCTACGTCCGGAAGTTCAGGAGACGACGGCTCAGGGCGCGGCGTACCTCGCGGGTCTTGCTACCGGCTTCTGGTCCAGCCGCGAAGAGATTGCCAAGATCTGGAAGGTAGATCGGCGTTTCGAGCCGGCCATGCAGGAAGACCATCGCGAAAAACTCTATGCCGGCTGGAAGCAGGCGGTCGAAGCGACGATGGGTTTCAAAGTCAAAGCGTAAGGCGAATGGACGCGCGTTACTTTTAAAAATCATACGGTGGAAAAAGAATGGGCGTCGTAGTGATACGCCGCCCATTTTTTATTGACTATGCGACCACATGGAAAAGTCAGCTGAACGCGTAACCGAACTGATCGGCAAACTCGGTCGCGAATTCCTCGAAGGTGAAGCTCTGATTCTGCGTGCCGGGATGTTCCACCTTCAGGGCGCCCATCAGCGAAGCGATACGGCCGATGGTGGGCCAATCCAGGCCGCGCATGATGCCGAAGATTAAACCGGCGCGATACGCGTCTCCGCAGCCGGTCGGGTCGACGATCTTGCGCTCGCGCGCTGGCGGAATCTGGTGCGACTCACCTTTGACATGAATCACCGAACCGCGCGGTCCGTGCGTCACGATATAGGCCGTGACGTGCGACGCAATCTCCGCAGCGCTCCAGCCGGTGCGCGTTTGCAGCAGCTGCGATTCGTAATCGTTGACGATCACGTAGGTAGCCTTTTCGATCATCGCGCGGAACTCGTCGCCGTTGAATAGCGGCATCGCCTGACCGGGATCGAAGATGAAAGGCACGCCGCGCGCTGCGAATTCGTCCACGTGCTGGAGCATCGCCTCGCGACCATCGGGAGCCACGATGCCGAAGTCTATATTCGCGATGTCGCGGACGTGGTTTTCCTGCGCGCTGGACATCGCGCCAGGGTGGAAGGCGGTGATCTGGTTGTTGTCCAGATCGGTGGTGATGAAACACTGCGGCGTGAACTGATCTTCGAACACGCGAACACCGGCCAGATTGATGCCGTGCTGCTGCATGTGCTCGCGGTACGGTGCAAAGTCCTGGCCAACCGCTGCCACCGGCAGCGGATCGCCGCCGAGCAGTTTCAGATTGTAGGCGATGTTGCCAGCGCAGCCGCCGAACTCTCGTCGCATGCGCGGGACCAGAAACGACACATTCAGAATGTGCACCTGGTCGGGCAGGATGTGGTTTTTGAACTGGTCCTGGAACACCATGATGGTGTCGTAGGCCAGCGATCCGCAGATAACAGCAGACATGATGTGCGGGTGCCCCTCAGATGGGTCGAACGCTTAGAAACGACGCCGCAGCGGCGGACGACGGGAACCGGACCATCAGGCGCCGGCCAAAGTTTGAATCGTACTGCCATACACCGCTGATGGCGACACTTGGCGAGTGACGAAAACTCACTTTTAGGCACAGGAATCGCGCTTATCGCCGTGTTGTACAAGGATTTCTTAACGTTAATGTTCTTGCGCATGGGGGGCGCGCTGACTAGACTGGCGAGCTTACTTTTTAGCCAAGCCGACCCACGGCGGACCCATGTTCAAGAAGTTTCGCGGGATCTTTTCCAACGACATCTCCATCGATCTCGGCACGGCCAACACGCTCATTTATGTGCGCGGTCAGGGCATCGTGTTGAACGAACCTTCGGTGGTGGCGATTCGTCAGGACCGCGGCCCGGGCGGTCCCCGCACCATTGCCGCGGTCGGTACTGAGGCCAAGCGCATGCTCGGCCGCACGCCAGGCAATATCGCCACGGTGCGTCCGATGAAGGACGGCGTCATCGCCGACTTCACCATGACCGAGGCGATGCTGCAGCA
>CAIKJM010000332.1 GCA_903827735.1 uncultured Rhodanobacter sp.
CGCTCGATGATCGGGCCGAGGTCGAGGCCCGTCGGCAGGGTGCCGAACGCCCCACCCCACTGGCCGCCGAGCCGGCTGGCGAGGAACGCCTCCGCCACGGCCGGGTGGCCGAAGCGCACCAGCAGCGAGCCCTGCAGCGCGAGCCCGATGGCCAAGCCCGCCGTGCCCAGCGCGGCAACCAGTGGCGCCGCCGACACGCCGGCAGTGATCAGCGCCATCACGATCAGCACGGCCACCAGCACGCCGTAGATAAGGTTGCGTAAAAAACCGCTCAGCGTCACGTCGACCTGGGCCCGATGCAGCGCGCGTTCGGACACGTTGGCAAGCCGCGCGGCTACCCAAATGCCGATCAGCAGCACCAGCAGCGCGAGCAGCAAATTCAGGCCCACGTGGATGACGCTTTCCGAAAGCTTCGCTCCCAGCAATCGGTCGAGAAAATCATGCATGGCATCGGCTCGCGTGAAAAAATCGAATTCAAGCTAGCAAACCAAGCATGAAAAATTTGCTGAATGCCTCAGTGGGTCGATCCCTCTTCCATCGACTCACGCACATGCCGCAGCGAGCGTACCTCCCAAATCGCCACCACCAGCAGTACGACGGTGGTTGCCACACCGAGCGCGGCAATCGGCCACCAGGCGAGCGTCAGCGCGAGCGCGGCCAGCAAGGCCAGACCGACGAGATGCGACAGCGGCAAGTTGGTGTGGTTGACCGTTTTCTTGAATAGCGCATTGCCGAGCAGATACAACGCCGGCCCGCCGATCAATACGGAGGCCGTGATTACATCGGTGCGCTGCTGCGGATGACGCAGTGTCAGTTCATCCGCCACCGCGCACACGATGATGCCTGCCACGATCAGTAGATGCAGGTAGGTATAGGCCACGCGCGCGGTTCGACCGGGATCGTCCGACTGCCTGATCGCGCGACTGCCCCGCTCGGCGCCGAGATCGAAGTAGATCCACCACATGGCCACGCTGCCGATAAACGCGCTGATGAAGGCGAGCAGTGCAGTGGGTTGGCGCAGCGTTTCGGCAAAACTCGAGCCGGTTACCAGGACCGACTCGCCCAGTGCAATGATCACGAACTGGCTGCAGCGCTCGGCCAGATGGCCGCCATCGACGTTCCAGTCGGCGGTGCTCGACCGCCCGAGGCCCGGAACGCGAAACGTCATGGCCGGACCGAGATACTCCAGCAGTAGCGCAGCCACCCAGCACGCCGCACGCGTTTGGCCGTCCAACCAGCCACCGATCAGCCAGAGAATGCCCGATACCAGCAACCACACGGCGATGCGCTGAAAATTCCGCGTATTCGCCGGCGCCGCATCGCCAATAGCCCAAAGCATGAACAGCGTGCGACCCACCTGCATAAAGACATAGGCGCCGGCGAACAACATGCCACGCTCGCCGAATGCATCTGGAATAGCGATCGACAGCAGCAGACCCGCCAGCATCAGAGTCAGCAAGGCCACTCGAACCATCGACCGCTCCGGGTCGAGCCAGTTGGTTACCCAGCCGGTAAAAATCCAGACCCACCACACAGCCAGAAACAGCAGCAGCACCTGAAGCGC
>CAIKJM010000333.1 GCA_903827735.1 uncultured Rhodanobacter sp.
CCTCGATCGGCGGCTTTGTGCTGTTCTATACCGCGCTGGCCATCGTCGACGTGTGGCTGATGCTGAAATTTACCCGCAAGGGTCCCGACGGCCTGGGCATCTGGCCACACGACCCCACCCTCGCCCACGCCGGTCACTGAGGATCACGCCATGTTCGATTACGCCACGTTACGAGTGATCTGGTGGGCCCTGCTCGGCACGCTGTTCATCGGCTTCGCCATCATGGACGGTTTCGACTTCGGCGTGGCCGGCCTTTTGAAGGTGCTCGGGCGAAGCAACGAGGAACGCTCGGTGCTGATCGAAAGCATCGAGCCCACCTGGGAAGGCAACCAGACCTGGTTCATCCTCGCCGGCGGCGCCACCTTTGCCGCGTGGCCGATGCTGTACGCAGTGTCGTTTTCCGGCATGTATCTGGCGATCTTTCTGGTGCTGCTGGCTTTTATCCTGCGGCCGGTGGGCTTCAACTTTCGCGGCAAGGTGCACGACCCGCGCTGGGTCAGCCTGTGGGACTGGGTGCTGGTGGCGTCCGGCGTCGTGGTGATGCTGATTTCCGGCGTCGCTTTCGGCAACCTGTTCCTCGGACTGCCGTTCCGTTTCGACGACGACCTGCGCATGACCTGGCAGGGCGGCCTGTTCGATCTGCTGCATCCGTTCGCCCTGCTGACCGGACTGGTGTCTTTGAGCATGCTGCTGGCCCACGGCGCCTGCTGGGCGGCGCTGAAAGCCGATGACTTGATCGCGGCGCGCGCGGTCAGAATGGCCCGCTGGCTGACGCTGGTCTATGCGGTGCTGTATGTCGCAGCCGGCATCTGGCTGGGCTACCGCATTCCGGGTTACGCGATCAGCGGCGCCGCCATCACCGATGGCGTCTCCAATCCGCTGTTCAAGCAGGTTGCGCTCGGCGGCACGTGGTTCGCCGGCTATCTGCAGTATCCAATGTTCTGGATCGCGCCGGCGCTGGCATTTGTATCGGCCATCGGCGTGCAGCTGCTGGTCGGGCGGCGCAGCGTGGCCGGCTTTATCGCCAGCAGCCTGATGGTGGGCAGCACCATCGCGTCGGCCGGCTTCGCGCTGTTTCCATTTCTGCTGCCCTCAAGCCTCGATCCGCGCTCCAGCCTCACCGTGTGGGACGCCTCGTCCAGTCGCGGCACGCTGTCGCTGATGGTGTTTGCGACCGCGCTGTTTCTGCCGATCATCATCATCTACACAAGCTGGGTGTATCGGGTGATGCGCGGCCGCATCACGCTGGCACAGATCCGCGCGGCGCACGGCGGCTATTGAACGCCGCCGCATCATTCAACCACCGATTCACTCGACGGAGATCGAACAACATGTGGTATTTCGCCTGGATACTCGGCCTCGGCCTGGCCTGCGCCTTCGCCATCCTCAACGCGATGTGGTTCGAAGTGCACGCCAACGACGAAGCCAATCGACTGCGTGACGATTATCAGCTGCCCGATGAGCTGACCTAAGGCCGCCTTCGCTTGAACACCCACCCTCAGCGACTGTTGGACAAGCCGCTGAGCGAAACGCCGGCCGCTGCAAGCGACGATCGCAGCCGCGGCCTGTCCGGCGACGAAGCAGCGCGGCGGCTGGCCCGCATCGGCGCCAACGCCATGCCCGATCCGGCCATCCACCCGTGGAAGACGGCGTTGACCAAGTTCTGGTCACCCGTGCCGTGGATGCTGGAAGCGGCCGCACTGCTCGAACTGGTCATGCACAGCTACGTGGAGGCTGTGATCATCACCGGGCTGCTGGTTTTCAACGCCGCGCTGGGCCTGTTCCAGGAAAGCCGCGCACAGGGCACGCTGGCTGCGCTGCGCTCACGGCTAGCGATGAATGCCATGGTGAAACGCGATGGCGCGTGGAAGACCGTACCGGCCGTTGAGCTCGTACCGGGCGACGTGGTCAAGCTGTCGCTGGGTAGCGTGGTGGCTGCCGATATACGCCTTAGCAGCGGCAACGTGTTGATCGACCAGTCCATGTTGACCGGCGAGTCCGTACCGCTCGAAGCGCTGACCGGCATGGACGCTTACGCTGGCGCTCTAGTGCGTCGAGGCGAAGCCATTGGCGATGTCACGGCGACCGGCATCCGCACGAAATTTGGACGCACCGCTGAATTGGTAGCGACTGCGCACGTAACCGGCACCGAGCAGAAAACTGTTGTCCAGATCGTGCGCCATCTTTCCGTATTCAACGGCTTTGTGATCGTTCTGCTGGTGGGATATGCGCGCGTGCTGGGGATGCCGCTCAGTGCGATCGTTCCACTCGTGCTCGTTGCCGTTCTGGCCTCGATACCGGTGGCGCTACCGGCCACCTTTACGCTGGCCGCCGCGCTGGGTGCGCGAGCGCTGGCAAAGCTCAACGTACTGCCAACGCGCCTTTCGGCTGTCGATGAAGCGGCGAGCGTGGACGTGCTGTGCGTGGACAAGACCGGCACGCTGACCTGCAACCAGCTGAGCGTGACGCAGACCGTGCCACTGGCCAGCTTCGATCAGGCGCACGTGCTCATGCTGGCTGCGCTGGCCAGTTCGGAGGGTGGGCAGGACCCGGTCGATGAAGCGATTCGCAACGCCGCCGCCATGCAAAAGACAAATGACGCGCCGCGCCTGCTGAGCTTTCTGCCGTTCGACCCGGCCACCAAGATGTCGCAGGCCAGCGCCAGCGATAGCGCCGGCCAGCCCATGCGCATCGTCAAGGGTGCGTTTGCCGTCGTCAGCGCGATCGCCGCGTCCTCGCCCGCCGCACTGTCCGCCGCCAGCGGGCTGGAATCTCGAGGCTTTCGCGTACTGGCGGTCGCGGCGGGTGCGCCAACTTCCATGGTGCTGATTGGGCTGATTGCGCTGAGCGATCCACCGCGCGCCGATTCGGCGGCACTGATCACCCAGCTGCACGCACTCGGCGTGCGCGTGGTGATGATCACAGGCGACGCAGCCGCCACCGCTGCCATTGTGGCCAAGGCCGTGAAGCTGGAGGGAGCTATCTATCCACCGGGCCCGGTCCAGGCGCACATCGACCCGATGCAGTTCGTGGTCTTCGCCGGCGTCTTGCCGGAAGACAAGTAC
>CAIKJM010000334.1 GCA_903827735.1 uncultured Rhodanobacter sp.
CGCGCCGACATAGATGCTTACCGGAGCCATCGCCGCCAGCATCGGCGAATGCACTCGCCCATGGGTGACGAGCCACGGCAGCAGAATTAGCGCGACTCCCAGACCCAGGTTAACGAGCGCCAGCGGCCATGGCCCCAGCCAGCCGCTTTTTGCTGTGCCCGCCGATTGACGATGCCGCTGTCCCAGCGCGGCCGCCAGCAACAGGGCAAAGCCCGCGTACTCGGGCAACAGGTAATACAGCTGCTTGCCGCTGATCAGCGAAAACACCAGCAGCACCGGCGCCAGCCACGCGAACAGAAATCGCGTACCGTCATCGAGGGGACGCCGCAGCGCACCTAGCGCCCACCAGATGCGCGGCCACAGCGCGAATGGAAAAATCACCACGGGCAGCAGCGGCAGATACCACCACAGCGGCTTGGCGTGCGCGAACGCATTGACGACGCGCCCGGCGGTTTGATGGAAAAGCAGCTGGTTTCGGTACTCGGGGCCGCCCGCCTGCGCGGCCAGCAGCGCCCACACCACGAGCATGGCGCAACCGCCCAGCAACGCCAGCGCGCCCTGCCCGTACCAGCGCCGAGGCTCGCGCTTCGCCCAAGCGTTCCACCACGGACCAAGCAGCCAAGGAAACGCCACATGCAGCAGCATCACCGGCCCTTTGGTGAGCAAGCCCAAACCGATTGCCAGCGCAAACAGCACGAAATGCGGCTGCTCCCGCCGCACCGATGGCACCAACGCAAGCAATGCGGCTAGCACGCATACCGCAAGCAGGACTTCGTACATCACCTGCAGGCCGAACAGAAATCCATAGGTAAAGGTGAGCAACAGCCAGGGCGCCGCGTGACGCGGCCAGCGGCTCTCGCGAAACAGGCGGCGCGCCAGCGCAGCGACAAGAACCAACTCGGTCGCGCCAAACAAAACCTCAAGCAATCGCGGCCACACATCGCCCACGCCGCCCACTGCCCAGCCTATCTGTATTAGCCAGAACAGCAGCGGCGCTTTATCGCTGTAGGGCGCGCCGTTGAGATACGGCACCAAGAAACTGTGTCGATGCCACATTTCCCACGCAACGGACAGCGCGCGCGTGGAGAACATCGGCATCGGCCCGTGCTGAAAGATCGCGACCGTTGCCATCACCAGCCAGAACGGCAGCCATAACCACGCGCTGATCGATTCGCCGCGGCGCAAAAAAAATCGAGGCATTCGGCATCCGGCAAGAGAAAACATTCGGCGAATATACCGGAGCCTTTTCGAAAGCGAGTCGGCGCTCGCTATGGCATCGACCTGTTCAAGATCACATCGCGCACTGCGACATTCCGACACAACGTTGACTTATCACCTCGCTAAGCAAGCTCAAAGTTTTCACCGCCACGCTGCCGCCTAGAAAAGTAGGTTCGATGGAACGGACGCAGCTCACGGCGTCGGATGACGCGTGAAAGACTCCATCTCATTCATTGCGGTGACGCGTGAACCATACAATCAAGACACAGCAGCTTTGCGCGCATCACGGCGTGCAACCGATGTACGGCGAACACGACGTGGTCGCCAAGCTTCTGCCGCCGATGCAGCGCTTGTACCGCATACAGGCACAGGCGCAATGAGCGGCTTTCCAACATTCGATCTTTCAGACAAAAGCGAAACGGGCACCTTATCGAAGCTGCATCCGTTGCAGCGCGTTGCCGTGTGGAGCGCATTGGCCATCGGCAGCCTGCTGCTGTGGTTCGCCGGGTTGAATCTGCGCCCGCTGGGCGAGCCCGATGAAGGCCGTTACGCCGAAGTCGCGCGAGAGATGTTCGCCAGCGGCGATTGGCTGACGCCGCGGCTCAACGGCTTTACCTTTTTCGACAAGCCAGCGCTCCAATACTGGGCCAGTGCGCTTTTCTACAGCGTGTTCGGCGTGCATGAATGGACGGCGCGGATCTGGGTCGCGCTAACCGGCTTGATGGCGATTGCAGCGGTCGGCTGGGCTGGAGGCCGTCTTTATGGCCGAATGACCGGCTGGCTCGCCGCGGTGGTGCTCGGCAGCTCGCTGTTGTTTGTCGCAGGCGCCCACATCGGCACGATGGACATGGGCGTAGCGGCGTTTCTTTCCATCGGCATCTGCTTTTTTCTGGTGGCTCAGTTCGATCCGTCAGCGGCATCGAATCGCACCGGCCTCAACCTTCTCGGCTGGGCATGTCTGGGCCTTGCCGTGCTGTCCAAGGGGCTGATCGGCATCGTGCTACCCGCAGCGACGCTGGCTGTGTTTATGCTTTGGGAAAGGGACTGGCGCATTCTGAGTCGGATGACCTTGGGCTGGGGCCTGCTGTTGGTGCTACTCATTGCGGCGCCGTGGTTTGTGGCAGTGAGCCTGAAACATTCGGACTTTCTCGCATATTTTTTCATCAAACAGCAGTTCAGCCGCTTTGTCGCAAACGTCTTCGATCGCGAACGGCCATGGTGGTTTTTCATTCCCGTTGTGCTGGGCGGACTTTTTCCCTGGGTCGCCTTTCTGCCGTTTAGCCGCGCCGGCCTGCGCAGCCTGTGCAAGGGTGCGCGATCGGATCGTTTTCTAGTGTGCTGGATCGCGGTGGTGTTTGCGTTCTTTTCCGCATCGCATTCGAAGCTGCCGTTCTACATCCTGCCGATTTTCCCAGCACTGGCGATGCTGATTGCGCGGCGGATGTCGATGCTTAGCGCCATTGACATCCGCCGGCGCCTGCTGTGGATCGGCGCCCTTTCAGCCATGGTGGCCGTGGTTGCTTTGGTAGTGCCGCTGTCGACGCGCCATCTGTCGGAGCACACCGATCTGCACCCCGCGCTGATCTGGCTCATGCGCGGGCTGGTGGCGCTAGCAATTGTCAGCGCTATCAGCGCGTTCTTGGTGACGCGTCAGAACCGGCCGATCTTGATGATTGGCCTGCTCGGCTTCGCCACGCTGTTGGTTTGGCAGACGCTGTTCGCCAGCGTCGGTAATATCGCTGGCAATCTCTCCGCCGCGCCGGTGGCCAAGCTGATGCTGCCGCAGCTGCACGACGACACCGAAGTCTTTACCGTGCACGCTTATGTCCGCGGATTACCGTTCTATCTCAACCGCCTGGTGACGATAGTAGATGAGGACGCTGACGACATCCGGCCTGGTATTCCCGCGCGACCGAATGGCTTTATAGCCGGCGTGGGTGCTTTTGAGCAGCGCTGGCGCAGCGCGCCCAGCGCCCTCGCGGTGATCGATCCGGCGCTGATGGCGCAGCTGCGCCACGACGGACTGCCGATGCAAATCATCGGACGATCATCGATCGGTATGATCGTGCAGAGACCTGCATCCGTAGACACCGCCGCTCCCTGAGCGCAACGCCCAAGGCGCGCTCAGCGGTCGAGCGGCGATAGCTGACGAGTCAACGCGTACAGGATGCGAAGATCGTCCGGATCGAGCGTGTCGCCATCCATGCCGCGGTAGTGATGATGGAACGCGCGGACGACAGCCGCATGCTCGTCCGGCGGATAGCCGATCACGCTCAGCGCCATCCACGGATCGAAGCCCGGCGGCGGATCGATCAGCGGCACCTGCGGCCACAGCCCGAAGCCCGCGTCGGCCAGCTGCTTCCACGGAAACAGCGGGCCGGGATCGTTCTTGCGCGTGGGCGCGAAATCCTCATGACCGACAATCTGGGTGCGCGAAATATGCAGCCGATCGGTAAGGTCGGTGAGCAGGCGCAGCAGGCTGCTGATCTCTGCGGGCGCAAACGGCGAACTGCCGTCGTTGTCCAGCTCGATGCCGATGGAAGCGGAGTTGACGTCGGTGATCGTGCCCCAGCGGCCCGCGCCGGCGTGCCAGGCGCGCATCGCATCGGCGACCAGCTGATAGATGTGCCCATCGCCACCGATCAGATAATGCGCGCTGACCGGTCCTTCACTAGTGCCGGTACGCAAGGTCTTCTGGCTGTTCTGTACCGACGTGTCATCGGTGAAATGCAGCACGATCAGCTGCGGTCGGC
>CAIKJM010000335.1 GCA_903827735.1 uncultured Rhodanobacter sp.
AGCGACGTCGCCACCGGCCTGAGGATAAACAGGCGGGAAATATTCATCGGATCGCCTGCCTGCCGGTTACGAGGCGCTGTCGGCGGAGGCGGTAGCGTGTTTCCGCCCGCCGTGGGTCGGCTGCGCGCTGCTGCCGGCGGCGGCCGGGTTGGCCGACTTCTTCGCTGAGGCGACCTTGATCTTGGCGCCGTCGCTGAGACGATCCATGCCGTCGGTCACCACCTGCTGGCCGGCGGAAAGGCCGGAAAGAATCACGGTGTTTTTGCCGTCGCTCGGTCCCTGGGTGATCTTGTGTACGGAGACGGTGTTATCGCTGCCGACCAGGTAGACGTAATCGCCCGGAGCGCCGCTTTGCACCGCCGGCGTCGGCACCAGCACCGCGTTCTGCAGCGTATCCACCAGCAGCTTCACGTTGACGAACTCGTTCGGAAACAGCGATTCATCGTCATTGGCGAAGGTGGCGCGCAGATTTACCGTACCGGTGCCCGTCGCCATCTGATTGCCCAGCGCATACAGCGTGCCGGTGGCGATCTGCTTGGTGTTGTCGCTGTCGTACGCAGTGACCGGCAGCGAGGCGTTGGCGTCTTTGAAACGCGCCAGCACTTTGCTCAGCGAGTTCTGCGGCACGGTGAACTGCACCGTGGTCGGCTTCATCGTAGTGATGGTGACAATGCCCGGCGAGGTCGACTGTGTGACGTAATTGCCCGGATCCACCAGGCGCAGGCCCACGCGTCCGGCAACCGGCGCGGTGATATGGCAATAGGCCAGGTCCAGATCGTATTGCGCAATGCTGGCGCGATCGGCCTGTACGGCGGCCTCGTCCTGCTGCACGGTGAATTTCTGATCGTTATAGGTCTGCTCGGCAATCGACTTCTGCTCGTGCAGCTGGGTGTAGCGGGCGAGATCGGAGCGTGCCTGGGCCAGCGTGGCCTGATCTTTCGCCAGCGTCGCCTGCGCCTGCTGCTTGCTGATTTCATACTGACGCGGATCGATTTGCGCCAGGAACTGGCCCTTGCTCACGTCCTGGCCTTCCTGATAGCCGACGGCCGTGAGGTAGCCGCTGAGCTGCGGCAGCACGTTGACCGTCGCGGTCGGCGTCACCGTGCCCAGTTCGCTGAGGGTCTCCGGCATGCTGCCGAGCGTTGCCGTCGCCACGCTGACGACCTGGGCCGGCGTGCCGACGCGCGCCTTTTTGCCGTTGAGCAAGTGGAAAATCACCACGACGACGAGGACGACGACCACCAATATGGCGATCCACAATCCGCGTCGTTTGCGAGGGGGATGGCCGGCTGCTGCGGGGGGCGGGGCGGTCATACGCGTGCTGCCTGGTATGGGTGTGTCATAGCTAAAGCGCTTTCACTCATCAAAACAGCGTCATCCTGGACGGCGCGGAGCCGTCATCCGTGTTCTATCGACAGAGTAGCGTCACAGGAGAGGTTTGAACGGCTTAATGCCGATTCGGTTGACACATCAACGACATGCCATGCCCGACGGCCATGCTCGCAACCGGGACGCACGTGGGTGAATTGCCGCACTAGCGCTATCTACACATCTAGAGGTTCATGCTGCAGGTGCAGCAAGGCCAGGCTCGGGCATCGTGGATTCGCACTTGCTTCATGCCTGCGATATGGACTTGCCAGAGCATTTGTTGTACCATCTAGTACATTAAAGGCCGAGAACTTGTGCGGCCTTTGGCACTCATAGATGGCGAGTGCTAAATTGACACCTAGTTTTGGAGGTTCGACCCATGTCTCAATCTTTGGTGACCGCCAGCCTGCCACTGCCGAGCGTCGTTGGCAGCCTGGATGCGTACATTTCGGCCGTTCACCGCATTCCGGTGTTGACGGTGGAAGAGGAACAGTCGCTGTCGCGCGATTATCTCGAAGAGGCCAACCTGGCTTCGGCGAAAAAGCTGGTCATGTCGCACCTGCGCTTTGTGGTGCATGTGGCGCGCGGCTACAGCGGCTACGGCCTGCAGTTGGCCGATCTGATCCAGGAAGGCAATATCGGCCTGATGAAGGCGGTCAAGCGCTTCGATCCGGATCAGGGCGTGCGCCTGGTGAGTTTTGCGGTGCACTGGATCCGCGCCGAAATGCACGAGTTCATCTTGAAGAACTGGCGCATCGTAAAGGTGGCCACGACCAAGGCGCAGCGCAAGCTGTTCTTCAACCTGCGCAAGAGCAAGAAGCGCTTGGGCTGGATGAACGCCGCCGAGGTGAGCACCGTAGCGAAGGATCTCGGCGTGCCCGAGGCGACCGTGCGGGAGATGG
>CAIKJM010000336.1 GCA_903827735.1 uncultured Rhodanobacter sp.
AGGCGGTGCTTGCCGTACTGAAGTAACCGGCGGTTGCTCCGCATGTCGTCGCTCCAAGAAAAAAGCGCCTCATGGGCGCTTTTTTCTTGGTCAGTTTGTAGCCCAATTACGATGCGGTGCTAGCCGCACTGAAGTAATCGCAATCCCTACGCACGTCGTCAGTCCAAGAAAAAAGCGCCGCAAGGGCGCTTTTTTCTTCGTCAAATGCAAGCCAGCTTACTTGGCGACCACGCGCACCATTTCCAGGCACTTGTTCGAATAGCCCCACTCGTTGTCGTACCAGGACACCAGCTTGACGAAGGTCGAGTCCAGCGCGATGCCGGCGTTGGCGTCGAACACCGAGGTGCGGGTTTCGCCGCGGAAATCGGTGGCGACCACGGCGTCTTCGGTGTAGCCCAGTACACCCTTCAACGCACCTTCGCTCTGCGCCTTCATTTCGGCGCAGATCTCGGCGTAGGTGGCCGGCTTTTCCAGCTCGCAGGTCAGGTCGACCACGGAAACGTCCGAGGTCGGCACGCGGAAGCTCATGCCGGTTAGCTTCTTGTTGAGCTCCGGAATCACCACACCCACGGCCTTGGCCGCGCCGGTGGACGAAGGAATGATGTTTTCCAGAATGCCGCGGCCGCCGCGCCAGTCCTTCGAGGATGGGCCGTCGACCGTTTTTTGCGTGGCCGTGGTGGCATGCACGGTGGTCATGAGGCCGCGCTTGATGCCCCACTTGTCGTTGATCACCTTGGCCAGCGGGGCCAGGCAGTTGGTGGTGCACGACGCGTTGGAGATGATCGCTTCGCCCTTGTAGCTCTTGTCGTTGACGCCGTAGACGAACATCGGCGTGTCGTCCTTCGACGGCGCGGACAGGATCACCTTCTTGGCGCCGGCGTCGATATGCTTCTGCGCGCCTTCCTTGGTGAGGAAGATGCCGGTGGATTCGATCACCACCTCAGCGCCGACCTCATCCCACTTCAGCGCCGCCGGGTCGCGCTCGGCGGTGAGGCGGATCTTCTTGCCGTTGATCACCAGCGTGGTGCCCTCGACCGATACGTCGCCCTTGAAGCGGCCGTGCACGGAGTCGTATTGCAGCATATACGCCAGGTAGTCCGGTTCCAGCAGATCGTTGATCGCGACGATTTCGATGTCGTTGCCGAAGTTCTGCACGGCGGCGCGCAGTACGTTGCGGCCGATGCGGCCGAAGCCGTTGATGCCTACCTTGATCGTCATTGCTGGAAACTCCCGCGCGCAGCGCAGCTCGTTGAATGAACCCCGGATTCTAACAGGGCGTGCGGGCGAGGCCACCTGCCGCCCGAAAGAATGTGCGGGTCGAGAGCTGTCATGCGCCTGTGGCAGACTTCTCAGCCCGTCTGTTGCCATCGTGGTCGAACTTCATGAACCTGCGTCCGAATCGCCTTGTCGTCGCTGCCTGTGCTGGCCTGCTCGGCCTAGCCACGCCTTTGGCCATGTCCTGGGGCCCTGAAGGGCATGCCATCGTGGCGGATATCGCTCAGGCGCATCTGGACTCGGCCGCCTCGGCCGAGGTGGCGTCATTGCTGAAGGTGGAAGGGCTGGACCGGTTGGATCAGATTTCCTCGTGGGCCGATGGCAACCGCAAGGAGTTTCCACACACCGGCACGTGGCACTACGTCGATATTCCCCTGAAAGCCGAGCGCTACGATGCCGCACGCGATTGCAAAGAGGGCAATTGCGCCGTCGCCAAACTCGATGAAAACGTCCACGTGCTGGCCGACAAGTCGGCCTCGCCGCAGGCGCGGCTGCTGGCGCTGAAGTGGGTCGTGCATCTGGTTGGCGACATTCACCAGCCGTTGCATGCCGAAGACAATGACGACAAGGGCGGCAACACCGTGCAGGTGCAGTTTTTCGGTCAGGGTACCAACCTGCATGCCATGTGGGACGGCGGCATTCTGCGCCACGCGCTCAACCTGCAGCCCGGGCCGAATTACAGCTTCGATCACGCGGCGGTGCAGGCCGATGCGATGACGCTGGACGCGGCTATCTCGCCAGCGCAGCGTGCGAACTGGGCGACGCACAACCTGTTGCCCCAGATTGCCGATGCTTCGATCGTCTGGGCCGACGAGTCGCACATGCTGGCGCGGAACGTGGCTTACATGGATATCGACAAGCCGTCCGGCGAGGCGTGGTCGCAGCGCTATCAGCAGAAGGCGTGGCCGGTCGTTCAGACCAGGCTGGAGCAGGGCGGCGTGCGGCTGGCCGAGGTATTGAACGAAGCGTTGGACTGACGGGAGAAACGTGACGTCGTGACCGAGTGACGTGTCGATTCGCTAAAAGCCTCTGTAGAGCGGCGGCTGATATTTTTTCTCACCTGCATTTATGAAAAGCCACGAAAAGTCTGGGTTGCGGTGCTGCATCGTGGTAACGCCGGACCGAAATTGCTAAGTTGTGCGGATGACTAACGAACTCATCCAGACTCGCCGCACCAAGATCGTCGCCACCCTTGGCCCCGCCACCGATGCACCCGGCATGCTCGAACGCATCATCAGCGAGGGCGTCGATGTGGTTCGCCTCAACCTCTCGCACGGCCAGCCGGACGATCATCGTGCACGCGCCGCGGCGGTCCGCGAAGCGGCCGCGAAAGTAGGCAGGGAGGTCGGCATTCTGGCCGATCTGCAGGGTCCGAAAATTCGCATCGAGCGGTTTGCCAACGGACCGATCGAGCTGCAGACGGGTGCAGCTTTCGTGCTTGAATGCCGACCCGATGCGGCTCCCGGCACGCTCGATCGCGTAGGTGTCAGCTATTACGGCCTGCCGCACGATGTGCATGCCGGCGACGTATTGCTGCTCGATGACGGTCTGGTGGGGCTAGATGTCATCAGCGTGCAGGGCGCCGATATTCACTGCATCGTGCAGATTGGCGGCCGGTTGTCCGATCGCAAAGGCCTCAATCGCCAGGGCGGCGGGCTTTCGGTGGAGGCGTTGTCGGACAAGGATCGCAACGACATCAAGCTCGCGGCCGAGATCGGTGCCGACTTTCTGGCCGTGTCGTTCGTGCGCTCCGCCGCGGACATGAATCAGGCTCGCCAGCTGCTGCACGAAGCCGGTGGCAACGCTGCACTGGTGGCAAAGATCGAGCGCGCCGACGCGATTCCCGTGCTGGGCGAAATCATCGACGCGTCCGATGTGGTGATGGTGGCGCGCGGCGATCTGGGCGTAGAGATCGGTGACGCCGAATTGCCCGGCCTGCAGAAAAAGATCATCCGCGAATCGGTGGAGCGTAACCGCGCCGTGATTACCGCGACGCAGATGCTGCAGTCGATGGTGCGATCGCCGATTCCCACCCGCGCCGAAGTGCTCGACGTGGCCAATGCGGTGATCGACGGCACCGATGCGGTGATGCTGTCGGAGGAGACCGCCGCCGGCGCCCATCCGGACAAGGCCGTGGCTGCGATGCGCCGTATCTGCCTCGGTGCCGAACGCCAGTTCGAACCGAAAGACGATCTGGCCGGCCAGGGCCGCACGATCGATCGCACGGATCAGGCGATCGCGCTGGCTGCCATGCTGCTGGCCAGCGAGCTAGGCGTGCGGGCCATCGTCGCGCTCACCGAGACCGGTGCGACGGCGCAGTGGCTGTCGCGCTATCGCAGCGCCGTGCCGATCTACGCACTGTCGCCGTTCGACGATGCGCGTCGCCGCATGCTGATGCTGCGCGACGTGCAGCCGGTCAAGTTCAACCATGTGGGG
Source organism: uncultured Rhodanobacter sp. (assembly GCA_903827735.1). Lineage (GTDB taxonomy): Bacteria > Pseudomonadota > Gammaproteobacteria > Xanthomonadales > Rhodanobacteraceae > Rhodanobacter. The sequence continues at coordinate 3,712 of CAIKJM010000336.1, forward strand.
TTGACCAGCGCATCGTCCGCGCGGGCGGCCGTGCAGCAGCTGTTCGGCGCGGGCAAACTGAGTGAGGGCGATCGTGTCGTGCTCACCCACGGCGACCACGTCGGCCGCGGTGGCGGCACCAACACGCTGAAGCTGCTTTCCGTGGGTGCCGAAGGCATGGTCGAGAGTCTGCGCGATCTTTGATGAATGGGGCGCTCGATCTTTATGCCGGCGGTTTCGCCAGGTATCGAAGACGCGACTACACTTCGAGTATCAGCTTGTCCCGCGCCCATTCAGGAGATCGCCATGAAATCGATATTTTGCCCGCTTGGTAAAGGCCTTTTGTTGGTACTGGCACTGGGGAGCACCGCGCCGGTGATGGCGCAGGCGCGCAGGCTGGACCCGGAGCATCTCTCGCACGATTGGATTCTGCTCAATACCAATGTGCAGATGAATACGCCCAACAGCGGCCTGAATCTGGACAAGCCCGGTTGTGTGGCGGTGACTTACACCGTGGGCTCGGGTGGCGTGCCGATGAACGTGAAGGTGGCCAAGGTCGTGCCGCGCAGCGATCTGGGTCCGGCGGCGGCCAGTGCGGTGGCCAATTTCCGCTACGGGCCGTCGCTGACCAACCGCCAGGGTGATCCGGTGGATACCTATTACGTCGTAGCGTTCAATTCGCCCGACGACAAAGCCAAGCGCCAGGCGCTGACAGATGCCTGCAAGCTGCCGGGTTACGGGCAGTAATCAGCCAAGCCGAGCCGCAAAACCCCGCCGGCGAATTGCGCGCGAAGCCTTGATACGGCGCCTGCAGGTCGGTTTTGCCGATCTGGCCTATAATTGATGTTTTGAACCACGCCGCTTCGATCCCGAAGCGGCGGTCTTTTTTGCGGTCCCGCATCGCCTTCGCACTACGGAGTCAGCATGAGTATTGAAGATCTCGAAAGCATCGCCCTGGCGATGGTCGCGCCCGGCAAGGGCATTATCGCCATCGACGAGTCGACCAACACGATCGCCAAACGCTTCGACGCCGTGGGCATCGAAAATACCGAGGAAAATCGTCGCGCCTACCGCGAATTGCTGCTGACCACGCCCGGTCTGTCCGAGCATATTTCCGGTGCGATCCTGTACGACGAGACGATCCGCCAGTCGACCAAGGACGGCGTGCCGTTTACCCAGATCATGAAGAAGGCCGGCATCATTCCCGGCATCAAGGTCGACAAGGGCCCGCAGCCGCTGGCCGGTTTCCCGGGCGACGTCGTCACCGAAGGCCTCGATGGCCTGCGCGAGCGCCTGCAGGAATACGCCAAGCTCGGCGCGCAGTTCGCCAAGTGGCGCGCCGTGATCAACATCAGCGAAGACAACCCAAGCTCCAGTGCGATCGAAGCCAACTGCCACGTGCTGGCACGCTACGCCGCGCTGTGCCAGGAGGCGGGTATAGTGCCGATGGTCGAGCCGGAAGTGATCATGGACGGCGACCACAGCATCGAGGTGAGCTACGAGGTGCACGAGGCCGTGCTGCGCAGCCTGTTCAACGCGCTGTACGAGCAGAACGTGATGCTGGAAGGCACCATTCTGAAAGTCAGCATGGTCATTCCCGGCAAGGATTCGGACGAGCAGGTCGATGTCGAGGAAGTGGCCGAAGCCACCGTGCGCGTGCTCAAGACCACCGTGCCGGCTTCGCTGCCGGGCATCGTATTCCTCTCCGGCGGTCAGACGGATGAGCAATCCACTGCCCACCTCAATGCGATGAACCGCATCGGGCCGCATCCCTGGCCGCTGTCGTTCTCGTACGGCCGCGCCATGCAGCAGGCGGCACTAAAGCTGTGGGCCAAGGACATGAAGGCGAATTACGTCGAAGCCCAAAAGACGGTCTATGCGCGTGCGCGCGACAACGGCCTTGCCGCACTGGGTCAGTGGCACGCCAAGTAAAGCCAAGCGCATCTTTTCGATCAGCATAAAAAAACGGGCGCCTGGGCGCCCGTTTTTCTTTATCGCTACATCGAGAAGCGCGCCCAGAGTTTTACTCGACGCGCCAGCCGCCGATCTTTTTAGAAACGGTACTCGGCGCTAGCCGTCAGCGTGTTGGTGTCCAGGCCCACACGGGTGCCGGCGAACTGACCGTTGGTGAGACTCGGATCGCGGTTGACGCCGTAGTAGGTGTAGTTCACGCCTACCGACCAATGCTGGTTGATGTCCCAGCCCGTGCCCACGCCGGCGTAGTAGCCGATATTGTTGGAAAAGCTGCGACGCACCGGGAACTGGGTGTCTTCCGACAGCGCTGAACCGTGCGCATCGAACACACCGCCACGCAGATTGATGTACCAGGCCGGGGTCAGGTTCAGACGCATCGCCCCGCCCAGGGTGGCACCGCGTAGGTTCGAACGCGCGTCACCGATAGTGCCTCCGTTGGCCAGATAGTTCTGGTTGACGTCGGACTTGGCGTCGAACTTGCCCAGATACACATAGCCCAACTCCGCACCGATCGACATGTCGGGGCTAACAGCCCAGCGGTAGCCGCCGGTCAGCGCGCCGGCGTAGTTGGCCTTGCGATAGGTCTGGTTGTCATTGGCGCGACTGGCGCCGAGGTCACCGTCGACGTACCAACCGGAGTGCGACTTCCAGCCAGCCTGGGTGCTGCTGTCCGTGGAAGCGTCTTGCGCAAAGGCGGCCGGGATGGCGAGGACGCCGGCTGTGGCGAGTGCGATGGCAAACAGTGTCTTTTTCATGGGGGCGTACTCCTAACTTTTTTTGGGTCCGTCCGCGATGCCGGGGGTTCGACGGTCGCGAGCGTCGCACCTGCTCTTAGCGGTGCTGCGGTATTAGATGGGAGTGCACCTGAAGAGTTTCAATACCGTTAAGTACAGAATTAAGCGAACGTTAATGTCAATATTTTTTAAGAGCTTGCAGCCAAATTATTAAGGTGCTTTCGGCTTTGCGGTCTCTTGGCAGCTGGGAATAATCTTTAGCGCGCCTAACGGTGAAATATGCAAAAAAACGGGCGCCCTGGTGGGCGCCCGCTCAGTGTCGTTTTACTCGTTAGCAGCGTTTTGGAAAAAGCTTAGAAACGATATTCCGCGTCGAGCGACACGATGCCGGTGGTGCGACGGACCGCAAAATCCGAGTTCGTCGGCGTATCGTGAATGTTGCCGGCCGACACGTGGTAGTAGTCGTACTTCACGCCAATGCCGAAATGCTCGTTAACGTCCCAGCCCGTACCCAGGCCGGCATAGAAGCCGCCGCGATCGCCGCCGTGGAACAGATCCTGGCTCAGCGTGTCGTTGTAGGCGCCACCGTTGTTATTGGCGTGGAAGTAACCGCCGTGTGCGCTGATGTACCACTGCGGCAGCAGATTGATGCGGCCATTGGCGCCGACCAGCCATCCGCGTAGGGCATTCTCGCGATTGCTCTGATTCACCGCGCCATTGCCGCCGCCGATGTTGCTCAGCTTGTAATTGCCCAGATCCGTGTAGCCCGCTTCCAGACCCAGACCGAGATCTGGACCCACCTTCCAGCGGTAGCCGCCAAGAGCACCGTAACCGGTGCGGCGGCCGTTCTTGTTGCTGAACAGGCTACCGGAGCCGTTGCTGAAGCCGCTGCCGAAGTCGCTGTTCTTGCTGTAACCGTCTGTCCGGCCGGCGCTCAGATCGACAAACCAGTTGCCGGTGCCGACAGCCTGGCTGGACTGATAATTACCTGTCGCAGGGGCCGTGGCGTCCTGCGCGAAAGCGGGGGCGGTCACCAGGCCGGTCGTCACGAGGGCAAGGGCGAGTAGTGTCTTTTTCATGGGAAGCTCCTTTCTTGAATTCTTATGCTTGGTTTAGGCAACTACCCGTCGAGCGCCTGGGGATGCGTTCAACGGTGGTGCGCGGGGATCGCACAACACGCATTTAACACTTGGAAGTCTGAAGCCAAGCGGTATTCGATTTGGAGAAATTAAGGATGAGTTAATTCGCTAATTTTTTGCTGTCATGCAACAACATGCGCGTGCAAGGGGCGTGACGGGGATCGTTTGTACGGTTTGTTTGAAGCAACATCCGTAGGGATTGGCGACAGCGCACAGCCGATCGGCGACAATTCACGTTTGCCAAATCTTCTGGAGATCTGCCGATGACTAGCCGACGCGAACTGGCCAACGCCGTGCGTGCCCTTGCCATGGATGCCGTCGAGGCCGCCAATTCCGGCCATCCGGGCATGCCGATGGGCATGGCCGATATCGCCGAGGTGCTCTGGAACGATTTTCTGCAGTTCAATCCCGCCAACCCGAAGTGGGCCAATCGCGATCGCTTCGTGCTCTCCAACGGCCACGGCTCGATGCTGCAGTACGCGCTGCTGCACCTAACCGGGTTCGATCTGCCGATCGAACAGCTCAAGCGTTTCCGCCAACTGCATTCGCATACCGCCGGTCATCCCGAGTACAACGAAACGCCCGGCGTGGAGACCACCACGGGCCCGCTTGGACAGGGCCTGGCTAACGCGGTGGGCTTCGCCCTGGCCGAGAAGGCGCTGGCCGCGCACTTCAACCGCCCGGATCACGCGGTAGTGGACCATCACACCTACGTTTTCCTCGGCGACGGCTGCCTGATGGAAGGTATTTCGCACGAGGCCGCTTCGCTGGCCGGTACATGGAAGCTCGGCAAGCTGGTAGCGGTGTATGACGACAACGGCATCTCGATCGACGGTGAGGTCCACGGCTGGTTTACCGACGACACGCCGGCACGCTTCGAGTCCTACGGCTGGAATGTAATCCGCCATGTCGACGGGCACGATGCCGAAGCGATCAAGCAGGCGCTGGCCCAGGCCACCGCGCAGCACGACAAGCCCACCCTGATCTGCTGCAAGACCATTATCGGCTTCGGCGCGCCGAACAAGCAGGGCAAGGAAGAAAGCCACGGCGCCGCGCTAGGCAAGAGCGAGATCGCCGCGGCCCGCGAGCAGCTCAACTGGCATTACGCGCCGTTCGAGATTCCCGCCGACATTTACGCAGGATGGAATGCCAAAGACGTTGGCGCCCAGCGCGAGCAGGAGTGGAACAAGCGTTTCGATGCCTATGCTGCTGCGCATCCGGATCTGGCCGCCGAGCTGAAGCGTCGCCTTGCCGGCACGCTGCCGGCCGACTGGGCAGAAAAATCGTCTGCCTACGTCGCCAAGATGCAGAGCGAAGGTCCGGAGGTTGCTTCGCGCAAGGCTTCGCAGATGACGCTGGACGCGTTCGGCCCGCTGCTGCCGGAACTGCTCGGCGGCTCGGCGGACCTCGCCGGTTCCAACCTGACCAAGTGGAAGGGCAGCGTCGACATCAGCGAGAAGGACGGCAACTATGTTCACTACGGCGTGCGCGAGTTCGGCATGACGGCGATCGCCAACGGCGTGGCCCTGCACGGCGGCTTCATTCCGTACGACGCGACGTTCCTAGTGTTCTCCGATTACGCGCGCAACGCCGTGCGCATGAGCGCGCTGATTCCGGCGCATAACATCCATGTCTACACGCACGACTCGATCGGCCTGGGCGAAGACGGCCCGACCCATCAGCCGGTCGAGCACATGGCCAGCTTGCGGTACATCCCCAACAATCACCTGTGGCGCCCTTGCGATGCGGTGGAGTCGGCGATGAGCTGGAAGCTGGCGATCGAGCGCGCCGGTGCGCCGAGCTGCCTGATCTTTTCGCGGCAGACGCTCAAGCATCAGCAGCGCAGCGAGCAGCAGGTCGCTGACATCGCGCGAGGCGGTTACGTGCTCTCCGATCCACTGGATACCAAGTTCAAGGCCATCATCATCGCCACAGGTTCCGAGGTGGAGCTGGCGATGGAGGCGATGCGCTCGCTGGCGCAGCAGGGCGTGCCCGTGCGCGTTGTCTCGATGCCTTGCGCCGAAGTGTTCGACGCGCAGCCGCTGGAATATCGCGAGGGCGTGCTGCCCAGTTGGTGCCGCGCGCGCGTCGCGGTGGAAGCAGGCATCACCGACTATTGGCGCAAGTACGTCGGCCTCGACGGCGACGTGATCGGCATGACTACCTTCGGCGCCTCTGCGCCCGCCGCGCAGCTCTATGAATACTTCGGCATCACCACGCCCAAGGTCATCGATGCGGTCAAGCGGGTCGTCGGCTGAGCTCGGTGAGCGAATCTCGATGAGCGAACCTGCCAACGAGCCTTTTCTGATCTTCGGTGCGCCGAAGATCGGGGAAGAGGAAATTGCCGAAGTCGAGGCGTGCATGCGCTCTGGCTGGCTCGGCACGGGTCCGCGCGTTGCCCGGCTGGAAAGGGATTTCGCCGCCTACCGGCGCGTGCAGGCCAGTCAGGTGGCCGCGGTCAATTCATGCACGGCCGCCCTGCATGTGAGCATGGTCGCCGCATCGCTGGAGCCAGGCGCCGAAGTCATCACCACGCCGCTGACCTTTTGCGCCACGGTCAACGCGATTTTGCACGCGGGCCTGTCGCCGGTGATGGCCGACGTGGATCCGCTTACGCAAAACATCGATCCGGCCGCGATCGAGGCGGTGATCACGCCGCGCACGCGCGCCATCGTGCCGGTGCATTTCGCCGGTCGGCCGTGCGATATGGATGCGATCATGGCGATTGCCGCCAAGCACGATTTGGTGGTGATTGAGGATTGTGCCCACGCGATCGAGACCGAGTATCACGGTCAACCCGCGGGTACCTTCGGCGACTTCGGCTGCTTCAGTTTTTACGTCACCAAGAACGTGACCACCGGCGAAGGTGGCATGATTCTGGGGCGTGACGAGGAGCGCATTGCGCGCGCCCGTATTCTCGCTCTGCACGGCATGAGCAAGGACGCGTGGCACCGTTTCGGCGACGCCGGCTACAAGCACTACCAGGTCGTCGAGTGCGGCTTCAAATACAACATGATGGATCTGCAGGCAGCGATCGGCCTGCATCAGCTGGCCAAGGTCGACACGCACTGGCAGCGACGGCAGGAGATTTGGGCGTTCTATCAGAGCGCGCTGGCCGAGCTTCCGCTGGAATTGCCGGCCGAACCCGAGGCTGACACGCGGCACGGTTTTCATCTGTACACGGTAATGATCGACGCCACGCGCTGCGGCGTCACGCGCGATGCCTTCCTCGACGCAATGAACGATGCGCGTATCGGTACCGGCGTGCACTACCTGTCGGTGCCCGAGCATCCGTATTACCAGCAGCGTTTTGGCTGGCGTCCCGAGCAGTGGCCGCATGCGATGCGGCTGGGTCGGCAAACGGTCAGCCTGCCGCTATCGCCGGGCTTGACCGATGGCGACATCGAACGCGTCGTCGCCGCAGTACGCGGCATCGTCGGTTGAAGTCGCCTCATAATTAGAGTCGCGCTGACGAGGCTGCTGCGGGGCGAATCAAACGCACGCCGTCGCTACTCGCCCCTCATCCCTCGCTTTGCTTTCAACCCGCGCGCGCCTTCAGCGCCGTCACCGCCGGCAATTCCTTGCCCTCGAGGAACTCGAGAAATGCGCCGCCGCCGGTCGAGATATACGAAACATCCTTGGCGATGCCGTATTTCTCGACAGCTGCGAGCGTGTCGCCGCCACCGGCAATCGAAAACGCCTTGGAGGCCGCGATCGCTTTCGCCAGCGTTTGGGTGCCTTTGCCAAAGGCGTCGTACTCGAACACGCCGACCGGGCCGTTCCACACCACCGTACCCGCCTTGGCGATCAGCTCGGCGTAGCTCGCCGCGGTTTCCGGCCCAATGTCGAGAATCATCTCGTCATCTTTGACCTGATGCACGAGCCTGACCGTGGCGGTGGCATTGGCCGAAAACTCCGTCGCCACGACCACGTCGACCGGCATCGGCAAATCGACCTTGCGACGCTTGGCGTCGGCAATGACTTTCTTGGCCGCGTCGATCAGCGCCGGTTCGCACAGCGAGTTGCCGATCGAGTGGCCCAGCGCGGCGATAAAGGTATTGGCGATGCCGCCGCCGACAATCAGCTGATCGACCTTGCCGATCAGGTTTTCCAGCAAGGTCAGCTTGGTCGACACCTTGGAGCCGGCGACGATCGCTAGCAGCGGGTGGGCCGGATGTTCGAGTGCCTTGCCCAGGGCGTCGAGCTCGGCGCACAGCAGTGGGCCGGCCGCTGCAACGGGCGCGAACTTGATCACGCCATGGGTGGACGCTTGCGCGCGATGCGCGGTGCCGAAGGCATCCATGACGAAAATGTCGCACAGCGCGGCATAGCGTCTGGCCAGCGCCTCGTCGTCCTTCCCTTCGCCGACGTTCATGCGGCAATTTTCCAGTAGTACCACTTCGCCAGGAGCCACTTCGACGCCATCGAGATAATCCGCGACCAGCCGCACCTCGCTGCCGAGTTTTTTGCTGAGCCATTCGGCGACCGGGGCGAGCGAGGATTCGGCATCGAAGCGGCCTTCCTTCGGGCGCCCCAGGTGCGAGAGAACCATCACGCGCGCGCCAGCATCGCGCGCCGCCACGATCGTTGGCAGCGAGCTTTCCAGACGCTGGGTGGAGGTCATATGGCCGTGGTCGTCGATCGGCACGTTCAGATCTTCGCGAATCAGCACGCGCTGGCCGCGCAAATCAAGGTCGCTCATGCGAATAACGGACACGGCGTAACTCCGGTGAAGTGGGTAAGGTCGGAAAGCGGCACTGAACGGCCGTTCAGCCAGCTATTGTCGGCCGCCATGGAAGTCGATGCAAACTTGCTCCACCCGCGCTGTGCCCGATACGGCGCTCTATCGGCTCCTGCGCTTGGCTAAACTGGGATTTTTCGAGGTGGCAAATCATGACAACGATGGGCTTCTTGCTTTACGACTACTGGCGCTCCAGCGCCGCCTATCGCGTGCGTATAGCGCTGAATCTGAAAGGGCTGAGCTACGCCTCGCGCCCGGTGCATCTGGTCCGCGATGGCGGCGAACAGCATTCGGCCGACTATCAGGCGATCAATCCCGCCCGGCTGGTGCCGTCGCTGATCGACGGTGAGCGGGTTATCACGCAGTCGCTCGCGATCATGGAATACCTTGATGAGACCCATCCGGAGCCCGCGCTGCTTCCCGCCGACGCGCGGGGCAGGGCGCGCGTACGGTCGCTGGCCATGACGGTGGCCAGCGACGCCCATCCGATTGGCAACCTGCGCGTTTTGCAGTATCTGCAGTCGACCTTCGACGCCGACGAGCTGCAACGGGCCGAGTGGTCACGGCACTGGATCGCCGTGAGCTTCAGCGCGCTCGAAGCCATGCTCGCCGACAACGCGGCCACCGGACGCTACTGCCACGGCGACGTGCCGGGCATGGCCGACGCGTGTCTGGTACCGCAGTTCTACAATGCGCTGCGCTGGAAGCTTTCGCTGGAGCCGTACCCGGCGCTGCGGCGAATCTACGAGGAGTGCCAGGGACTTGAGGCGTTTCAGCGGGCAGCGCCTGAAGCGCAGCCTGATGCGCCGGCTGCGGTGCCCGCGTAGCGCAGTTCGGTCATCCGCGCGGGTCGACAAGCGCCGGCCGTGGAAACAGCCGACGCCAGCGCGGCGCAGGCTCAGAAGCCCATCCCGTACGGGTCGTTGCCCGCCAGCTCCTGGTTGTCCGTGCCGCCTTCGGCCAGGCGAATCTTCAGCGACAGGCCGTCGCGCGAATCGGACTTGTTGAGCGCCTCTTCCAGCGACACGCGGCCGTCCTTGTACAGCCGGTACAGCGACTGATCGAAGGTCTGCATGCCTTCCTGCAGGCTGCGATCCATCGCTTCCTTGATCTCGTGGGTCTGGCCGCGGCGGATCATGTCGCGGATCAGCGGCGTGTTCAATAGCACCTCGGCGGCGGGAATGCGCCGGCCGTCCTTGCCGACCACCAGGCGCTGGCTGATCACGGCGCGCAGGTTCAGCGCCAGGTTCATCAGCACGTTCTTGTGTGAGGCTTCGGGGAAAAAGTTGAGGATGCGCTCCAGCGTCTGGTCGGCATTGTTGGAGTGCAGCGTGGCCAGGCACAGATGGCCGGTTTCGGAAAACGCGATGGCCGCTTCCATGGTCTCGGTGTCGCGGATCTCGCCGATCATGATCACGTCGGGCGCCTCGCGCATGGCGTTTTTCAGCGCCTCGTTGTAGCTGTGCGTGTCAAGGCCTACTTCGCGCTGGTTGACGATCGACTTCTTGTGCCGGTGCAGGTACTCGATCGGATCTTCGATGGTGAGGATATGGCCGGACGTGTTGATGTTGCGATGGTCGATCATCGCCGCCAGCGTGGTCGATTTGCCTGAGCCGGTCGCGCCCACCACCAGGATCAGGCCGCGCGGTTCCATGATCAGGTCACGGAAGATGTTCGGCAGCTGCAGCTGATCGATGCTGGGAATCTCGCTCTTGATCGCGCGGATCACCATGCCCACTTCGCCGCGCTGCTTGAATACGTTGATACGGAAGCGGCCGGCCTCCTTCACGGCCAGCGCCATGTTCAGCTCGAGCGTGCGCTCGAACTGAGGCACCTGGCCCTCGTCCATCAGGGAGTAGGCGATCTTTTTGACCATGCCGGCCGGCAGACCCGTGTTGCCCAACGGGTAAAGCCTGCCCTCGACCTTGATATTCACCGGTGCGCCGGTGGTCAGGAACATGTCCGACGCACCTTTGTCTACCATCAGCTTGAGGAAGTAACCGATATCCACGTCTAGCCCCTGTTAGGAATGCGCCGGTTACGATGGTCGTCTGATTCGACCGTGCGTAATCTCACGCTATGTAGCCATTGTGCGTGCAAATGATGCATCAAGGCGACGCGATGAGAAATTACGCGTTGCAATCACGGATTATGCCCGCCCACAATACGTCGCGACACTCTATGAGGAATGTGATGGTGCACATCTTTTTCCGAACGGCTGGTTCCACAAGCCGCCTTTCAGCCGCCGCCGCGCTGCTTGCCCTGGTTCTGGCGCTGGGCGGTTGCGCCTCCGCGCCGCCGCCGAACGATTCGATGAACCAGGCGCAGGCTCGTCTGCAGGCTGCGCGCGACGCTGGCGCCGCGGACTACGCGCCGGTGGATCTCGGCTTTGCGCAGGACAAGTTCCAGCAGGCGCAGGCGGCGTTCGCCGACCGCAAATATGCCGATGCGGAGAATCTGGCTGAAGAATCTCGCGCCGACGCCGATTTGGCGACCGCCAAAGCGCGCCTCGCTGCGGCGCGGGCGCAGATCCAGAGCAAGACGCAGGAAAACGCCAGTCTGCGTGCCGAAGGCCAGCAGGTCGTGGCGGCTGCGGCGCAACGCGAGCAGCAAGAGCAGGCCCAGCTGCAGCAACAGCAACAGCAGCTCCAGCAGCAACAGGCCGATCCGGCCGAGGCGACATCGAGCAGCATCCCGACGCCGCCGCCGCCGGATATGCCGGCGCCGTCATCGTCCACGCTGTCTCAGCCTTCGCAAGGTGGCGGCTTCCAAACGATGCCCGAGCCACAGCAGCAGACCTTGCCCGACCAGACGCTGCCGCAGCCCGGTCAGCCGCCGGCATCGGGCCAGCCAGCAGATCCGAATAACCCCGATGCCGGCAACCAGGGAGGCCACCCATGAGGCGTTTCACGGTTACCTTCGCCGCCGCGGCCATGGTCTTGGTGGCCGCCGGTGCCCACGCCAAGAACGACGATATCGACATCAATCGCCTGAACAGCAACCTCGACCAGCTGGCCAGCGATCCCGTGCTCGGCAGCTACGCGCAGGCCGAGCAGGCGCGCGCGCGCGATGCCATCAACCGGCTCGCGCAGGCCAAGTCGCGCGATCGCGAGCACGATCTTTATCTGGCCGAACGCCGGGTCGATCTGGCTCGAGCGGCGGCGCAGCTGCAGGACGCGCAGGTCAAATCGAATCAGCTGGATCGCGAGCACGATCAGATTCTGCTGGAGAACAGCCGTAACGAGGCGGACATCGCCCAACGCGAGCTCGAGCGTCAGCGCATGCAGTACCAGCTTGCGCAGGAAGAGTCTGCCCGCCTTCAGCAGCAGGGGGAGGCGGCCTCGCAGGCCGCTGAGCAGGCGCGCGCAGAAGCGGATCAGGCGAAGAAGCTCGCCGCGGCGCAGAGCAAGGTTGCCGGCGCCGCAAAGCGTGAGGCAGCGCTGGCCGCCCAGGCCGCTAAGGCAATGCGCTCGCAGATGCAGGGCGACTCTTCCTCCGATACGCCGGCACCGACCACGCATAAAAAAGCCAAGAAGCCGCCGGCAGACGATCAACAGTGAAAGAGCGCGTGGCGGGCGCTACGCCCGTCGCGCGATGCTGCTTTGGCTCGTCTCGCGTCATCGCCTGCAGCGCTTGCCCCTAGCGTTGGCTATTGCTTCGTGCAGAGTACCGAGCTTTTTCGTGCGCCTGATCAGTCCACGCCATGCGCAATTCATGCCACTCAGCAGCCAACTTGCGCGCTTTAATTGTGCGGAGTACGGTCGAGGCCCGGTGAAGGCTGTCCTCTAAATGGTGGTTAACGTTTGGCCTGGTGACGGTTGAGCTTTGCACCAATGGCCGACGCCACGCGCTAACAAACTAGCCATGGCAGGTATTCCACGCATCGGCGGATGTCCGGTTTCAGCGCATCCGCTCATCCACTCCCAAGGAGGTCGGATCATGTTCGAAAACCAGCATCGCGACGATGTCGAAGCATTGATGAAAGCAGACGCAGAGTTTCGCCGGCTCTACCAGCGCCATCGGCATTTGGACAGCAAAGTCCACGACGCCGATATCGGCGTGCTTCCCATCGACGACGCCACCCTCAGCAGCATGAAAAAAGAAAAGCTGCAGGCGAAGATGCGGCTGGAGCGCATCTGGGAAGCGAGAGCGGCCATCGTTCACTGAGCAAGCGCGGTATCTCCTGGAGCGGACTCCAACACATCGTGGCCCGGGCTCTTCGCTCGAGTGCACAGAGCACGGTCCGCTGTGTTTGGGCGATGCCGGCGGGCATTCGCTTGGCTCGGTTATCATGGCGATCTTTTCCGGCCGCCGCGGCAAGCGTCGGTCCAGCCTTCCCGCGGAGTTTTCATGACGGTCCACCAGAGTGTTCTTGAACTGATCGGGCATACCCCGGTGGTGCGCGCGCAGCGGCTGGATACCGGGCTGTGCGAACTGTTTCTCAAGCTCGAAAGCACCAATCCGGGCGGCTCGATCAAGGACCGCATCGGCCTGTCGATGGTCGAAGGTGCCGAGAAAGCCGGCAAGATCAAGCCCGGCGACACTCTGGTCGAAGGCACGGCGGGTAATACCGGCCTGGGCCTGGCGCTGGTCGCGCAGCAGAAGGGCTACCGGCTGATCCTGGTAGTGCCGGACAAGATGAGCCGCGAGAAGATATTCAACCTGAAAGCGATGGGCGCCGAAGTGGTGCTGACGCGTTCGGATGTGGCCAAGGGTCACCCCGAGTATTACCAGGACATGGCCGAGCGCATCGCGCAGGAAACGCCGGGGGCGTATTTCATCAACCAGTTCGGCAACCCGGATAACCCGGCTGCGCATATGCAGACTACCGGCCCGGAAATGCTGGAACAGATGGATGGCAACCTGGATGCCGTAGTCGTCGGCTGCGGTTCGTCGGGCACCATCACGGGCCTCTCGCGCTACTTTGCCGAGCACTCGCCGCACACCGAGCTGATCCTGGCTGACCCGGTCGGCTCGATACTGACCCAGTACATCAACGAGGGCACGCTCTCGACCAAGTCGGCCAGCTGGATGGTCGAAGGCATCGGCGAGGATTTCCTGCCCTCAATCAGCGACTTCACCCGGGTCACCAAATCCTTCGCGATCACCGACAAGGAAAGCTTTTTGATGGCGCGCGAGCTGCTGGCGAAGGAGGGGCTGCTAGGCGGCTCGTCCACCGGCACGCTGGTGGCAGCGGCACTTAAGTATTGCCGCGAACAAACCCGGCACAAGCGCGTGCTGACCCTGGTCTGCGATACGGGCAACAAATATCTCTCCAAAATGTACAACGACTACTGGATGCTCGACAACGGATTCCTCGAGCGCGAGCCGCAGGGCGATCTGCGCGATCTGCTGCTGCGTCCGTTCGCGCAGCGCGACACCGTGGTGATCGGCCCGCACGAGCTGCTAATCACGGCGTACAACCGCATGAAGCTGTACGACGTGTCGCAACTGCCGGTGATGGACGGGCACAAGCTAGTCGGCATCGTCGATGAGTCGGATGTGCTGATGCACGTGCACGCCGACGAGACGCGCTTCCGTGATCCGGTATCCACGGCGATGATGAGTAATCTGCAGATGCTCTCCGTCAGCGAACCCATCGAGTCGCTGCTGCCGGTGTTCGAGCGCGGTCATGTGGCGATCGTGGTGGACGGCGATCAGTTTCTTGGCCTGATTACCCGCATCGATCTGCTGAACTATTTGCGGCGCAAGGTGAACTGATTGGCGATTGCGGTCGAAACAACGGCGACATGCAATGCCCGATGATGAAAGCTGGCCGCAATGCGGCTCCGGCACAGTCATCTACTGAAACGGGGCACGGGGCTCCTTCACTCAACTCAAGGTCATTCGTCCATGTGTGGAATTGTCGCCGCCGCCGCCCAGCGTGACGTGGCCCCACTGTTAATCGTCGGTCTCAAAGCGCTGGAGTATCGTGGCTACGATTCATCCGGTCTCGCGGTGCTTGATCGTGGTGGTCTCCAGCGTGTGCGGGCCAAGGGTAAGGTCCGCGAGATGGAAGCGCTGTATCTGGCCGACCCCTTTCCCGGTGGCACCGGCATTGCGCATACGCGTTGGGCCACGCACGGCTTGCCGAACGAAGCCAACGCGCATCCGCACGTCGCCGGCGGGCGCGTTGCCATCGTCCACAACGGCATCATCGAGAACTACGTCAGCCTGCGCAGCGAGCTGCAGGCCGGCGGCCACGTATTTACGTCAGAAACCGACACCGAAGTGATGGCGGCGTTGATCGAGCGCCATATTTCACAGGGCATGAATCTGCGCGAAGCCGTGCTCGCCACAGTGCGCAGTCTCGAAGGCGCTTATGCGATCGCGGTGATCAGCCGCGACGAGCCCGGTCACGTCGTCGGCGCTCGTCGCGGAGCACCGTTGCTGGTGGGTCTGGGGATTGGCGAAAACTTTCTGGGATCCGACGCGCAGGCGCTGATCCAGGTCACCAACAGGATGCTTTATCTCGACGAGGACGATGTCGTTGAGATCACCCGCGACAGCGTGCAGGTATATGGTCTCGATGGCGTGCCGGTGGAGCGTGCGGTGCACGAGAGCGAGCTGTCGTCCGATGCAGTAGAGCGCGGCGAATATCGCCACTACATGCAAAAGGAAATCTTCGAACAGCCGCGCGCCGTAGCCGACACGCTGGAAGCGCGCATCGGTCCGAACGGCGTGCTGCCCAATATCTTCGGTATCGACAGTGACGCACTGCTGGAGCGCACGCGCGCCCTGCACATCATCGCCTGCGGCACGAGCTATCACGCCGGCCTGGTGGCCAAGTACTGGATCGAGGAATACGCGCGGTTACCTGTCAGCGTCGAAGTGGCCAGCGAATATCGCTACCGCGACGCGGTGGTTCCAACAGACACGCTTTTTCTCGCCATCTCCCAGTCAGGCGAAACCGCCGACACGCTTGCCGCGCTGCGCGAGTCACGCCGGCGCGGTTATCTCGGTACGCTGGCGATCTGCAACGTGCCCGAATCCTCGCTGGTGCGCGAAGCCGACCTGAAGCTGATGACGCGCGCCGGTCCGGAAATCGGAGTGGCATCGACCAAGGCGTTCACCACGCAGCTCACCGCGTTGGCGCTTTTGGCGCTGGAGCTGGCGCGCCGCAATGGCCTGGATGCGGACCGCTACGCCAGCCTTTGCGCCGAACTGCAGCACCTGCCGCGCGCGATCGAGAATGCTTTGAAGCTCGAGCCGGCCATCATGGCCTTGGCTGGCGAATTCATCCACCACGAGCATGCGCTTTTCCTTGGTCGCGGCGCGCAGTATCCGGTGGCGCTCGAGGGCTCGCTCAAGCTCAAGGAAATCTCCTATATCCACGCCGAAGCGTATCCCGCCGGCGAACTCAAACACGGGCCGCTGGCGCTGGTCG